>NZ_JABEMA010000069.1 GCF_013004605.1 Pseudokineococcus marinus | reverse complement strand
GTGGCGAGGCGGGGGTGCGGCGGGCGGCGAGGACGACGGCGCCAACGACGCCAGCGTCGTGGTCGTCCTCGAGGCGCCCGGCGGGCGGGTCACCGCCCTCGGCGACCTCGGCGCCGAGGCCCAGGCGGCGCTGCGGCGGGCGACGTCGACGGACGCCGGCGCGTGGCCCGTCGACGTCCTCGGCGTCGCCCACCACGGCTCGTCCGACCAGGACCCCGGCCTCGCGGCGCTCGCCGACCCGCGCGCCGCGCTCGTCGGGGTGGGGGAGAACACCTACGGCCACCCCACCGCCCGGGCCCTCGAGCTCGCGGGGGCCCGCGGCGCCGTCGTCGCCTGCACGACGGCGACGGGGGACGTGGCCGTCTCGGGGGGCCCGGACGCGCTGGTGCTGACCGCTCGGCGCGCCCTCCGCGACGGCGCCACGTGCTGAGGTGCGGGCGGCGCGGGCGCGAGGACCGGGTGTCGGCGGCGCGTGGCAGGCTGCCGGGGTGGCCCAGGGCACCCGTCAGCAGCGGTCGACGAGCCGGTCCTCGGGCCGCTCGTCCGGCCGGTCCTCGGGCGCCCGGGGGTGGCGCGAGGCCGTCCCCGCGCCGCTCGTGCTCGTCACGGGCACCGAGCAGGTGCTCGCCGAGCGCGCGGTCGCCCGCGTCACGGCGCTGCAGCGCGCCGAGCACCCCGAGCTCGAGGTCGTCGGCGTCGACGCCACCTCCTACGAGGGGGGCGCGCTCGAGGCGGTCGCCAGCCCGTCGCTGTTCGGCGAGCCCCGGCTCGCGGTCGTCACGGGCGCCGAGGCCCCCGCCGAGCGCTTCGAGCCCGACCTGCGGGCCTACCTCGCCGCGCCGGCCGACGACGTCGTCCTCGTCGTGCGGCACGCCGGCGGCTCCGGCGGTCGCAAGGTCCTCGAGGTCGCCCGGGCGCACGCGGGCGCCGTCCTCGTGGACTGCCCGCCGCTGAAGAAGGACGCCGAGAAGCTCGAGTTCGTGGGCCTGGAGTTCGAGGCGGCGCGGCGGCGCATCGCGGCCCCCGCCGCGCGCGCGCTCGTCGACGCGGTGGGGTCGGACCTGCGCGAGCTGTCCGCCTCGTGCGCCCAGCTCGTCGCCGACACCTCGGGCACGGTCGAGGTGGAGGACGTCACGCGCTACTACGGCGGCCGGGTCGAGGCCACGGGGTTCCGGGTGGCTGACGCCGTCGTCGCCGGGCACCGCGCCGAGGCGCTCGCCCTGCTGCGCCAGGCCGTGGCCACCGGCCTCGACCCCGTGCCGATCGTCGCCGTCCTCGCGGCGCGGCTGCGGCAGATGGTGCTCGTCGGCGGCTCGCGGGGCCGGGGGGACGAGGTGGCGAAGGCGCTGGGCATGGCGCCGTGGATGGTCGACCGCACCCGGCGCGAGCTGCGCGGCTGGACTCCGGGCGCCCTCGGCGCCGGCATCGTCCTGCTCGCCGAGACCGACGCGGCCGTCAAGGGCGGCGGCCGCGACCCCGTCTACGCGCTCGAGCGCGCCGTCCTCGCCCTCTGCGACGCGCACGAGCGCTGAGACGGCCGTCCCCGACCCACGCGTCCGACCACCCGCCCCGCACCGGAGGAGCCCCCGTGACCCACTTCGTCGCCGAGATCGCCTACACCGCCGCCCCCGAGGTGGTGGCGGCCTCGCGCCCCGCCCACCGGGAGCACCTGGCGGCGCTCCACGCCCGCGGGGCCCTCGTCCTGTCGGGCCCGTGGGCCGACGGCACCGGGGCCTGCCTCGTCTACCGGGCCGACGACGAGGCGGCCGTGCGCGGGATGCTGGCGGACGATCCGTTCCTCCGCGACGGCGTCGTGGAGGTGCTCTCGGTGCGGGAGTGGACCGTCGTCGTGGGCGGCTGACCCGCGTCCCGGGGCTCTGCCGACGAGGACACCCCCGGGACGACGGAAGGGCGCACCCCCACGGGGGTGCGCCCTTCGACGTCGTGCGCTGCGGGCGCCGGGCCCGCCGGCGCCGCCTCAGACGGAGGCGACGCGCTTGGCGAGGGCCGACTTGCGGTTGGCCGCCTGGTTCTTGTGGATGACGCCCTTGCTCACGGCCTTGTCGAGGCGCTTGGACGCGCGGACGAGGGCCGACTGGGCCTTGTCGCGGTCGCCGCTGTCGGCGGCCTCGCGGACGGAGCGGACCGCCGACTTCAGCTCGGACTTGACGGCCTTGTTGCGCAGGCGCGCCTTCTCGTTGGTGAGGATGCGCTTCTTCTGGCTCTTGATGTTCGCCACGTCTGATTAGCTCCAGGTCGGTCGTGTCTGGCTCGTGCTCGAAGGTCTGCGAGGCGGCCACGACCCGGGCTGGACGCCCGGCGCGGCGGTGACCGCGGCCAAGGATCCCGACGGAGGTGGCCCGAGCCCGTGAGCGCCCCGGCCCGCAGCGACGCCGCGCACGGCGGCATCGAGCCCGCCTCGACCGCCCCCGCCCTGCTGCGGAACTTCTCGATCATCGCCCACATCGACCACGGCAAGTCGACCCTGGCCGACCGGATGCTGCAGATCACCGGCGTCGTGGACGAGCGGGCCATGCGGGCGCAGTACCTCGACCGCATGGACATCGAGCGCGAGCGCGGCATCACCATCAAGAGCCAGGCCGTCCGCATGCCGTGGACCGTCGACGGGCGCGCCCACGCGCTCAACATGATCGACACCCCGGGCCACGTCGACTTCACCTACGAGGTCTCCCGCTCCCTCGCCGCCTGCGAGGGCGCCGTCCTCCTCGTCGACGCCTCCCAGGGCATCGAGGCGCAGACCCTCGCCAACCTCTACCTGGCGATGGAGGGCGACCTCGAGATCATCCCGGTGCTCAACAAGATCGACCTGCCCGCCGCCCAGCCCGAGCGGTACGCGGAGGAGATCGCCGGGCTCGTCGGCTGCGACCCCGCGGACGTGCTCCGCGTCAGCGGCAAGACGGGCGAGGGCGTGCCCGAGCTGCTCGACCGCATCGTGCAGCGGGTGCCGGCGCCGGTCGGCGACCCCGACGCCCCCGCGCGCGCCATGATCTTCGACTCGGTCTACGACACCTACCGCGGCGTCGTCACCTACGTCCGCGTCGTCGACGGGCACCTCGACCCGCGCCAGCGGATCGCCATGATGTCGACCCGCGCGACGCACGAGCTGCTCGAGATCGGCGTCAGCTCCCCCGAGCCGACGCCGTCGAAGGGGCTCGGGGTGGGCGAGGTCGGCTACCTCATCACCGGCGTCAAGGACGTGCGCCAGTCGCGCGTGGGCGACACGGTCACCGACGCGGTGAAGCCGGCGAAGGACGACCTCGGCGGCTACCGCGACCCGCGCCCCATGGTCTTCTCCGGGCTCTTCCCGCTCGACGGCTCCGACTACCCGGTGCTGCGCGACGCCCTCGACAAGCTCAAGCTCAACGACGCCGCCCTCGTCTACGAGCCGGAGACCTCCGTCGCCCTCGGCTTCGGCTTCCGGTGCGGCTTCCTCGGGCTGCTCCACCTCGAGATCGTCCGCGAGCGCCTGGAGCGCGAGTTCGACCTCGACCTCATCTCGACCGCGCCGAGCGTCGTCTACGAGGTCCGGATGGACGACGGCGCGGTCGTCTCCGTCACCAACCCCAGCGAGTTCCCCGAGGGCAAGGTGGGGGAGGTCCGCGAGCCGGTGGTGAAGGCGACCGTGCTGGCGCCGAGCGACTACATCGGCGCCGTCATGGAGCTGTGCCAGAGCCGACGCGGCGAGATGCTCGGCATGGACTACCTCTCGCCCGAGCGGGTCGAGCTGCGCTACCAGCTGCCGCTGGCCGAGATCGTCTTCGACTTCTTCGACCAGCTGAAGTCGAAGACGAAGGGCTACGCCTCGCTGGACTACGAGCCCGCGGGCGACCAGGCGGCCGACCTCGTCAAGGTCGACGTCCTGCTGCAGGGCGAGAAGGTCGACGCCTTCAGCGCCATCGTCCACAAGGACAAGGCGTACCCCTACGGCACGATGATGGCCGGGCGGCTGCAGAAGCTCATCCCGCGCCAGCAGTTCGAGGTGCCCGTGCAGGCCGCCATCGGCGCGCGCGTGATCGCCCGCGAGACGGTCCGCGCCATCCGCAAGGACGTCCTCTCCAAGTGCTACGGCGGTGACATCACCCGCAAGCGCAAGCTGCTGGAGAAGCAGAAGGAGGGCAAGAAGCGGATGAAGATGGTGGGGCGCGTCGAGGTGCCGCAGGAGGCCTTCATCGCCGCCCTCACCGCGGACGCCGCCGAGAGCAAGGACGGCGCCAAGAAGTAGGCGGAGGCCGCACGGCGCCGTAGGAGCGGGGGCTCGTCCGGTGCGCCCGGGTTGCACCGGACGTCCCCCGGCGGGTTGATGGGGCGATGACGCCCCCGACCGCCCTGGCCGAGCGGCTGACCACCGCTCCCGAGGCGTGGGAGGCGCTCGACCGGCCGTCCTACCGCGCCGAGCACGTCCTCGGGGTCGCGCTCAACGCCCTGGGGCGGGGGCGGGGGCCCGTCGTCGACGCCCTCCACGGCACGTGGCTCGGCCACCCTCTGCACCCCGCGCTGACCGACGTCCCGATCGGGGCGTGGACGGCGGCGCTCGCGCTCGACGCGCTCGACGCCGTCGGTGCGTCCCGCGCGCCGGGGCTCGCCGCGGCCTCGCGGGCCTGCACGGCGGTCGGCCTCGTGGGCGCCGCGGCCGCGGTCGCCAGCGGGCTGGTGGACTGGCAGCACACGCACGAGGGGGCGCGCCGGGTGGGCGTCGTCCACGGGCTCCTCAGCGCGACCGCGACGGGGCTGCAGCTCGCGTCGTGGCGCGCGCGGGGTCGAGGTAGGACGGCGCGGGGGCGCGCGCTCGGCCTCGCCGGGTGGTGCGTCGTCACGGCGAGCGCGGCGCTGGGCGGCGCACTCGTGCACCGGCACGGCGTCGGCTCCGACCACGCCGACCGGTCGCTCGCGCCGCGGACCTTCACCGACGCCCTGCCCGTGGCCGACCTCGTCGACGGACGACCCGCGCGGGCGGACGTCGACGGCGTCCGCGTCGTGCTCCTGCGCCAGGGCGACGGCCCGGTGCGCGCCTTCGGCGAGGAGTGCCCGCACCTGCGGGGCCCCTTGTCCGAGGGGTGGGTGACGCGCGAGGGGCTCGTGTGCCCGTGGCACGGCTCGTGCTTCTCCCTCGAGGACGGCGCCGTCGTCCACGGCCCGGCGACGGCGCCCCTGCCCCGCTTCGAGGCGAGGGTGCGCGGCGGCACCGTGCAGGTGCGCCGGGTGCCGCCCGTGCCCGGGGCGAGCCCGGGGAGCGTCACCGCCGCCGAGCAGCACCGCGAGGACGAGGAGGACCGCCGTGCGCGCCACTGAGGTGCTGACCGCCCACCACGACGAGCTCCGGTCGCTGCTCTCGGAGCTGGCCCGGCTGCCGGGGGACCGGGCCGTGGAGCGCCAGCGGGTGCTCGACCACCTCGTCGACGAGCTCAGCCTCCACGAGCAGCTGGAGGACGAGATCTTCTACCCGTCCGTGACGGCGGCCAGCCCCATGGTGGCCGTCGCCCACGCCGAGCACCGGTACCTGGAGGACCAGGTGGCCGTCGTCGTCCGCACCGGACCGCGCCGCGCCGGCTTCGACGAGGAGGTGCGCGTCCTCACCGCAGCGGTCGAGCACCACGCCGGGCACGAGGAGAGCGAGATGTTCACCGAGGTCGACGCCAAGCTCGACGCCGACGTCCTCGAGGACATGGGGGCGCGCATCGCCGCGCGCCTGGAGGAGCTCCGGGCCTCCCGCACGACGCAGCTGAGGCTGCGGGTGAAGCGGGAGGTGCTCCGGCGCACGCCGGGGGGCGCGCGTCGACCTCGTTGAGGGAACCTCGCGCTCGCGGCGCCCCGCTCGGTCGTCGTGGAGGGGGCTCGCTCAGCGGTGGCGTCGGCGGGGGTCGCGACGGCGGTCGACGGCGCCCCAGGAGCGGGCGGCGGCGGCGTCCTGGAGGAGCGTGCTCTCGTCACGGGCGGGGGCGAGGGCGGGCGCGGGGGCGGGCACGTCGGGTCGCTCGCACGGCGACGGTGCCGGGGCTGAGCTGGTCGTGGTCACGATCTCGCATCGGTCGTCCGCGGCGGCGGCTTGAGGGGCGCCGTTCCGGACG
The DNA here is from genome assembly GCF_013004605.1 of Pseudokineococcus marinus. GTDB lineage: Bacteria > Actinomycetota > Actinomycetes > Actinomycetales > Quadrisphaeraceae > Pseudokineococcus > Pseudokineococcus marinus. Next base: position 6,411 of record NZ_JABEMA010000069.1, on the reverse strand, counting down.
ACGCTCGCGGGGCGGGTCTGCTGGCTGACGACGCCCCCCTGTCGGCCGGAGCGGTGCGCCGGCTGGCGTGCGACGCCGAGGTCGTGCCCACCGTCCTGGGGTCCCGCTCGGAGCCGTTGGACGTCGGCCGCGCCGCCTACACGGTCACGCCCGCGCAGCGGCGCGCCCCCGCCATCCGCGACCGGGGCTGCATCGCCCCCGACTGCGACGCCCCCGTCTCCCGGACCCACGCCCACCACGTCGTGCACTGGGCCGACGGCGGCCCCACGGACCTGTCGAACCTGGCCCTGGTGTGCGGGCACGACCACCGCCGCGTCCACACCGGCGCCCTGGTCGCCCACGTCGTCGACGGCAGACCCGTCATCACCCGGCCCGGCGACCCCCCACCGACCACCACCCCACCCTGGCGCGCACGCCTGGACGACCTCTCCCACGAGCTGACCGACGCGCTCCACCAGCCCGACGGCGGCTGTCCTGCCGAGGAGCCCGGCCGTGCCGACGGTGCGTCGTCGAGTCCGGCGCCGGACCCGTCGTCGTCGGTCAAGGGAGCCGACGACCGCGCCGACGGTCCGCCTCCGGGCTCGGTCGTCGAGGACGACGTGCGACCCGGCCGGAGCCGGCCCTGGCCGGCTCCTGCGCTGGTTCACTGCGGTCATGCCTCCTGCGTCTGACTCCTCGACGCCCGGGTCGTCCCCTGCCCGCGTGCTGGCCGTGTGCCGCGTGCACCAGCTGCAGCCCGACGGCGCCCGCGGTGACGTGACCGCCATCGACAAGCGGCCTCTCGACGGAGCGGTCGACGTCGGGCTCCTCGGGGTCCGCGGCGACGTCCAGGCGGACCGCCAGGACCACGGCGGCCCGGACAAGGCCGTCTACGCCTACGCCCAGGAGGAGGCCGACCACTGGACGGGTGTGCTGCAGCGCGAGCTGCCGCCGGGGCTCTTCGGGGAGAACCTCCGCACGACCGGTGTCGACGTCGACGGCGCCGAGGTGGGGGAGCGCTGGCGCGTCGGCCCGCGGCTCGAGGTGGAGGTCACCATGGCCCGCACGCCGTGCCAGACCTTCGCCCGCCACCTCGGGGAGGAGCGGTGGGTCCGCCGCTTCACCGAGCGCGGCAGGCCGGGTGCGTACCTGCGCGTGCTGGTGCCCGGTGAGGTGAGGGCCGGTGACCCCGTCGAGGTCCTCTCACGTCCCGGCCACGGCGTCACGACGTCCGCCTTCTTCGCGGAGCGCACGCCGGGCGACGCGCGGGTGCTCCGCACCGCCCACGACGACGGGTCGCTGCAGCTCGCCCCGGCCCTGCTGGCCTACGTCGACCGGGCGCTCGCGCGGCCCTGACGCCGAGAGGCTCCTGGAGGACGGCTCCCCGAGCTGGGACGGGACTCGGCCCTGACCCGCGGCGGCTGCGGGACCGCCGCCACGAGCACGTGCTGCGGCTCCTGCCCTTCGACCCGCTGCTGCACCCCCGTGGCGCGGAAGCCGGCCGCGGCGTAGGCGCGCTGGGCCGCGGCGTTGCCCGCTCCCACGGTGAGGACGACGAGCGCGGGGCCGCCCGCCGCCACCGGCCCCCACAGGTCCGCGGCCAGCGCGGGCACCTGCGCGGCGGCGCTACGCCCGTGCCCGCGCCCCTGGGCGGACGCCGCGAGGTAGAAGCCGCGCAGCAGGACGGCGCGCTCGGGCTCGTCGACGACCTGGGCGAGCAGGTCGCCGCGGTCCAGGACGCCGAAGCCGATGGGCTCCTCGTCCAGCAGGACGGCGAAGGGGGCCCGCCGCGGGTCGGCGTCGGCTGCCGGCAGCGTCTGCCGGGCGGAGGCCGAGGCGCCGAGCTGGTGCGGCGCCGGCTCCAGCCGCACCAGCGCGGCGCGCAGGGCGACGTCGTCGGGGGCCAGGGCCCGCAGGCGCACCCGTCGTGCCGTCGGGTCGTCGCGGCGGCGTCGCGTCGTCGGGTCCACCGACCCATCCTGCGCCCCGAGGCCCGCTCGCCGGGGGGCCGCGCCCGGACGCCGCCGGTCGGGTGGCGGGTCGGCAGCTGCGGCCGGAGGCGGGCCGGGTGGTCGCCCGGGGCCGTGGTCGGCGCCCGCCCGCGGGCGGGGGAGCATGGGGGCGTGAGCCCCGCCCTGCCCGTCGGCGACCCCGCGCCCGAGGACGGCGCCCTGCCGCCCTCCGCGGCCGTGGGCGCCGAGGAGCGCGCACTGGCCCTCTACCTGCACGTGCCCTTCTGCCGGGTCCGCTGCGGCTACTGCGACTTCACGACGTACACGGCCGAGGAGCTCGGTGGCACCGGCAGCGGCTCGTCCCGCGCGGGCTACGCCGCCACGGCCGTCCGCGAGGTCGAGATGTCCGGCCGCGTCCTCGCGGCGGCCGGGCTGCCCGCGCGCCCCGTCTCGACGGTCTTCGTCGGCGGGGGCACGCCGACCCTGCTCCCTCCCGGCGACCTGCTCCGGATGCTCGAGGCGGTCCGCGACGTCCACGGCCTCGCACCGGGGGCCGAGGTGACGACCGAGGCCAACCCCGACTCCGTGACGCCCGGGTCCCTCGCAGAGCTCGCCGCGGGCGGGGTGACCCGCGTGTCCTTCGGCATGCAGTCCGCGGTGCCGCACGTGCTCGCGACGCTCGACCGCACCCACGACCCGGCGCGGGTGCCCGACGTCGTCCGGTGGGCGCGCGAGGCCGGCCTGCAGGTGAGCCTGGACCTCATCTACGGCGCGCCCGGGGAGTCCCGCGACGACTGGCGGCGCAGCGTCGAGGCCGCGCTCGCCTGCCGCCCGGACCACGTGTCCGCCTACGCGCTCGTCGTCGAGGCCGGCACGAAGATGGCCGGGCAGGTGCGCCGGGGAGAGCTCGCGCCGCCCGACCCCGACGACCTCGCCGCCAAGTACGAGGACGCCGACGCGCTGCTCGGGGCGGCCGGCATGGCCTGGTACGAGGTGAGCAACTGGGCCGCGCGGCCCGACGCCCGCTGCCGTCACAACCTGTCCTACTGGCGGGCCGACGACTGGTGGGGCGTGGGGCCCGGGGCCCACAGCCACGTCGGCGGCGTGCGCTGGTGGAACGTCAAGCACCCCGGCGCCTACAGCGCCCGCCTCGAGCGCGGCGCCTCACCCGCCCACGGCCGGGAGGTGCTCGACGACGACGCGCGCCTCGTCGAGCGCGTCCTGCTCGGCGTCCGCCTGGCCGAGGGACTGCCCGTGACGGCGCTCCCGCCGGAGGGCCGGGCGCAGGTGGCCGGCGTCGTCGCGGACGGCCTCGTCGAGCCCGGCCCGGGCGGGACCCCGCCCGGGCGCGTGGTGCTCACCGCCCGCGGACGCCTGCTCGCCGACGGCGTCGTGCGCCGCCTGCTGGGCTGGTGACGGCGTCGCGGACGACCTGGGCCGGCGCCCGGGCCGTCCGCGACGGCGGCGGTCAGCGCACGAAGCGGACCACGAGCGGGTAGCGGTAGCGCTCGCCCCGGTTGGCCGCGACGGCGGCGAGGATCCCGAAGAGCACGAGCGGGAACCACAGCAGGGGCGGGAGCGCCAGGAGCGGCGAGAACAGCCCCAGGGTGATGAGGCTGAGGATGCCGAAGGCGATGTAGAGCCCCACGAAGTACAGCGCGAGGGAGATGTGCGCGTTGAGCGCCTCCTTCGTCTGGTCCCGCACGAACAGGCCCCGGTCCTTGAGGACGAGGAAGGCGACGAGCGGCCCGAGCACCGGCACGACGATCCCGGCGACGTGCGTGAGGGTCGCCCACATCCGCTGGTCGGCGGGGCGCAGGTCGTCCGTCCCCGCGGGACGCGGGGCCTGCTGGCCGTAGCCGGAGCCGTAGGTGCCGGCGGTCCGCTGGTCGCCGCCGCCGTAGGGGCCCCCGGCGAAGGGGTCGCCCTGCGGTGCGCCGCCGCCGCGGGGGCCGGTGGAGGCGCCACCGCTCCCGGTGCCCGTCCCCTCGGGCCCCGCCGGGGACGACGGCGGCTGCGGCGGGGGCGACCACCCGGTCGGGGGCTGCTCGGCGCGGGGCTCGTCGCCGCGGGGCTGCTGGTCGGACACCGGAGGCTCCTCACTCGGGCGGCGCGGGTCGCGCCCGGGTCCCCACGCTAGGGGGCGGGCGACGGCCGCGGCCGACCGGCGCGCGGTCGTCCCCCTCGGGGAGGGGTGTCGAGCACCGGCGGAGGCGCCCGGAGCGCCGGGACCAGGCGCCGGCTGCTCAGGCGTCGGTGGCTGTCATGCGTCGGTGGCTGTCACGCGTCGGGGGCGGTGACGAAGTCGATGAGCTCCTCGACGCGGCCGGACAGGGACGGCTCGAGGTCGGCGATCGTCGTCACGGCGCCGAGGATGCGCTTCCAGCCGTGGGCGACGTCGCGCTGGTCGGCGTGCGGCCACCCGAGCGCGGCGAGCACGCCGTACTTCCACGAGGTGCCGCGCGGGACCTCGGGCCACGCGCGCAGCCCCAGCGACGCCGGCCGGACGGCGGCCCAGACGTCCACGTAGGGGTGCCCGACGACGTGCACGAGGCCCCGCCAGCGCGGGTCGGCGAGCGCCGCGTCGACGACGCGCGTCTCCTTGCTGCCCGCCACGAGGTGGTCGACGAGGACGCCGACGCGGCGGCCGGTCTCGGGGGCGAAGGCGGCCAGCGCGCCCGCGAGGTCGTCGACGCCGTCGAGCGGCTCGACGACGACGCCCTCCACGCGCAGGTCGTCGCCCCACACCTTCTCGACGAGCTCGGCGTCGTGGCGGCCCTCGACCCAGATGCGGCTGCCGCGGGCCACCCGCGCGCGGTGGCCGGCGACGGCCGTGGAGCCGCTGGCCGTGCGGCCCGGGCGCAGCCCCGAGGACGCCGACGGCGAGCCCGGCCCGCCCGCTGCCGACGAGCCCGGTGCGCGGCGCGGCGGCACGAGGAGGACAGGGCGCCCCTCGACGAGGAAGCCCGGGCCCATCGGGAAGCCCCGCGTGCGCCCGCGTCGGTCCTCGAGGTGGACGACGTGCGTGCCGCCGGCCTTCTCCACGCGGACCACGGCGCCCGTCCACCCCGTCTCGGCGTCCTCGACGACGAGGCCGCGCTCGGCCGCCAGCTCGGTGCTGCGCCCGCGGCGGGGGACCCGCCAGTCGCCGGAGAGGACGTCGGAGCCGTACCGGTCGCCGGGGCGCGCGCCGGAGGTCGTGCTGCTCATGCGCACCGACGCTAGCCCGCGCGAGCGCGGACGCCGGGCCGCCGCGCCCGCGTGCGGCCCCGCACCCGCGCTCCTAGCGTGGAGGCGCGACCAGCCCCGCCGCCCCTCCCCGCGACCGCGGGGGATCCGCACCGCGGGCGCCCCACCGGACCAGCCCAGAGGACCACCGCGGAGGACCACCATGCAGATCGGCTACAAGCTCGCGACCGAGGCCTTCGACCCGAAGGAGATCGTCCGGCAGGCCGTCGAGGCCGAGAAGGCCGGCTTCGACTTCGTCGAGATGAGCGACCACTTCCACCCCTGGCTCGACACCCAGGGGCACAGCGGCTTCACGTGGGCGCTGCTCGCCAACATCGCGGCGAGGACCTCGACGCTGCGCCTCGCGACGGGCGTGACGTGCCCGAGCGTCCGCTACCACCCGGCCGTCATCGCCCAGGCCGCCGCCACGATGCAGATCATCTCGGACGGGCGCTTCACCCTGGGCGTCGGCGCCGGCGAGCGCCTTAACGAGCACGTCGTCGGGGGTCAGCAGTTCCCCAGCGTGCGCGGCCGGCACGAGCGCTTCCGCGAGGCGCTGGAGATCATCCGCCTCCTCTGGCAGGGCGGGTACCGCTCCTACGAGGGCAAGCACCTGCAGCTGGAGGACGCCCGCGTCTTCGACCTGCCCGACGAGCTGCCCGCCATCGCCGTCGCGGCCAGCGGCCCGGTGTCCGCGCGCATCGCCGCCGAGCTGGGCGACGGCCTGTTCGCCACGGAGCCAAAGGGCGACATGGTCGCCACGTGGAAGCGCCTCGGGGGCGAGGGCCCCGCCTACGCCGAGGTGCCGCTGGCCTGGGCGCCCGACGCGGAGAGCGCCGCGCAGGCGGTCTGGGAGAAGACGCGGTGGGCGCTGACGGGCTGGAAGGTCATGTCCGAGCTGCCGAACCCCGTCAACTTCGACGCCGCGACCCAGAGCGTCACCCTCGAGCAGATCCAGCAGCAGTTCGCCTGCGGGCCCGACGTCGCCCGCCACCTCGAGGTGGCCCAGCAGTTCGTCGACGCCGGCTTCGACCACGTCGTCACGATGAACGCGGGGCCGGACCCGGACGGCTTCATGGACTTCTTCCGGCGCGAGCTGGCCGAGCCGCTGCGCGCGCTCACGCCGAGCGAGGACGCGCAGGGCCCGGGGCTCGCCGACCGCGTGCTCGGCGCCGTCCGCGGCTGAGCCGGCACCCCGGCCTCCGACGAGCTCTCGCCGTCCGGCCCGGCGCGCTGCTGGTGCCGGTCCCGG
>NZ_JABEMA010000068.1 GCF_013004605.1 Pseudokineococcus marinus | reverse complement strand
CCTCGTCGTCGACGACCTCGGCGCCCGCCTCCGCGCCGCCCACGGCGCCGTCCACCGGGCCGGCCGCCGTCACGGCGCGGCCGGTGACGCCGGCGCGCCGCCCCAGACGGCGTGCAGCGCCGCCGCGTGCTCCTGCAGGCTCGTCACGCGCACCTCGGCGTGACGGGCCGCGTCGATGCCCTGCACCGCCGCCGAGAGCTGCTGCACGGTCGTGATGATCGGCTTGTCCATCGCCGTCGTGGCCGCGCGGATCTCGTACCCGTCGGCGCGCGCCGCCGTGCCCGACGGCGTGTTGACGACGACGTCGACCTCGCCGGCGAGGATGCGCTGCACCACCGTCGGCTCGCCCGGCCCGCCGTCGCCCGCGGGGCCCTGCCCGGCGCTGTGCTTGCGCACGAGCGTGCTGGGGATCCCGTTGCGCGCCAGCACCTCAGCGGTGCCCGAGGTGGCGAGGACCTCGAACCCGAGGTCGACGAGCCGCTTGACCGGCAGGACGAGGGCGCGCTTGTCGCGGTCGGCCACCGACACGAACACCCGTCCGCTGCTGGGCAGCCCCCCGTAGGCGGCCGTCTGCGACTTCGAGAACGCGGCCGGGAAGTCGACGTCGATGCCCATGACCTCTCCGGTGGAGCGCATCTCGGGGCCGAGGAGGGAGTCGACGACGTCGCCCGCCGGCGTGCGGAAGCGCTTGAAGGGCAGCACCGCCTCCTTGACGGCGACCGGCGCGCCGAGCGGCAGGGCGCCGCCGTCGCCGTGCGCGGGCAGGAGGCCCTCGGCCCGCAGCTCGGCGACGGTGGCACCGAGCATGACGCGGGCGCAGGCCTTCGAGAGCTGCACGCCGGTCGCCTTGGCGACGAAGGGCACCGTGCGGCTGGCCCGCGGGTTGGCCTCGAGGACGTGGAGGACGTCGCCCGCCAGGGCGAACTGCACGTTGAGCAGGCCCCGCACGCCGACGCCGCGGGCGATCGCCTCGGTGCAGCGCCGCACCCGCTCGAGCTCGGCGCGCCCGAGGGTCGCGGGCGGCAGGACGCACGCCGAGTCGCCCGAGTGCACCCCGGCCTCCTCGATGTGCTCCATGACGCCGCCGAGGTACATCTCCTCGCCGTCGAAGAGCGCGTCGACGTCGATCTCGATCGCGTCCTCGAGGAAGCGGTCCACGAGCAGCGGGTGGTCGGGGCTGACGACGACGCCGGTGCCCCGGGCGCGCTCGACGTAGCCGGCGAGCGTCGCCTCGTCGTAGACGATCTCCATGCCGCGGCCGCCGAGCACGAAGGACGGCCGGACGAGCACGGGGTAGCCGATGTCGGCGGCGACGGCCACCGCCTCCTCCGCCGAGGCGGCCGTGCCCCACCGCGGCGAGGAGAGGCCGGCCTGGGCGAGCACCCGGCCGAAGGCGCCGCGGTCCTCCGCGAGGTCGATGGCGGCCGGGGAGGTCCCGACGATCGGCACGCCGGCCGCCTCGAGGCCCCGGGCGAGCCCCAGCGGCGTCTGCCCGCCGAGCTGGACGACGACGCCCACGACCTCGCCGCTGCGCTGCTCGGCCGCGACGACCTCGAGCACGTCCTCGAGCGTGAGCGGCTCGAAGTACAGGCGGTCGGAGGTGTCGTAGTCGGTCGAGACGGTCTCGGGGTTGCAGTTGACCATCACCGTCTCGTACCCGGCGTCCCGCAGCGCGAAGGCGGCGTGGACGCACGAGTAGTCGAACTCGACGCCCTGGCCGATGCGGTTGGGGCCCGAGCCGAGGATGAGCACCTTGCGGCGCCCGCTGGCGACGACCTCGTCCTCCTCGTCGTACGAGGAGTAGTGGTACGGCGTCGTCGCGGCGAACTCCGCCGCGCACGTGTCCACCGTCTTGTAGACGGGGCGGACGCCCAGGGCGTGGCGGACGCCGCGGACGACGTCCTCGGGCAGCGAGCGCAGCGAGCCCACCTGCGCGTCGGAGAAGCCCGACCGCTTGGCGCGGCGCAGCAGGTCGACCGACAGCTCGGGGGCGGCGGCCAGCTCGGCCGCGACCTCCTCGATGCCGGCCATCTCCTCGAGGAACCACGGGTCGATCCCCGTCGCCTCGTGCAGGGCTTCGACGTCGACGCCCGCGCGCAGCGCCTGCTGGACGGCGACGATGCGCCCGTCGGTCGGCACGGCCACCTCGGCCATGAGCGAGTCGAGCTCCTCCGGGCCGGCCGGGGCGCCCTCCCAGTGGAAGGTCGAGCCCCGCTTCTCCAGCGACCGCAGCGCCTTCTGCAGCGCCTCGGGGAAGCTGCGGCCGATCGCCATGGCCTCGCCGACGCTCTTCATCGTCGTCGTCAGCGACGCGTCCGCGGCGGGGAACTTCTCGAACGCGAAGCGGGGCACCTTGACGACGACGTAGTCCAGCGTCGGCTCGAAGCTCGCCGGCGTCTTCGCCGTGATGTCGTTGGGGATCTCGTCGAGGGTGTACCCGATCGCCAGGCGCGCGGCGATCTTGGCGATGGGGAAGCCGGTCGCCTTCGACGCCAGCGCCGAGGAGCGCGACACGCGCGGGTTCATCTCGATGACGACCATGCGCCCGTCGCGCGGGTCGACGGCGAACTGGATGTTGCAGCCGCCGGTGTCGACGCCGACCTCGCGGATGACGGCGATGGCGACGTCGCGCATCCGCTGGTACTCGCGGTCGGTGAGCGTCATCGCGGGCGCCACGGTGATCGAGTCGCCCGTGTGCACGCCCATGGGGTCGAGGTTCTCGATGGAGCACACGACGACGACGTTGTCCTTGGCGTCGCGCATGAGCTCGAGCTCGTACTCCTTCCACCCGAGGATCGACTCCTCGAGCAGGACCGAGCTCGTCGGGCTCGCCCGCAGCCCGGCGCCGGCGAAGCGCTCGAGCTCGTCGGGGTCGTTGGCGAAGCCCGAGCCGAGGCCGCCCATGGTGAAGGACGGGCGCACGACGACGGGGTAGCCGAGGTCGGCGGCCGCGGCCTTCGCCTCCTCGAGGGTGTGCGCCATGGCGCTGCGGGCGCTCTCGGCGCCGCAGCGCGCCACGATCTCCTTGAAGACCTGGCGGTCCTCCCCGGCGCGGATCGCGTCGACGTCGGCGCCGATGAGCTCGACGCCGTAGCGCTCGAGCACGCCGGCGTCGTGGAGGGAGATCGCCGTGTTGAGCGCCGTCTGGCCGCCGAGGGTGGCGAGGACGGCGTCCGGGCGCTCCTTCGCGATGATCGCCTCGACGAACTCCGGGGTGATCGGCTCGACGTAGGTGGCGTCGGCGAACTCCGGGTCGGTCATGATCGTCGCCGGGTTGGAGTTGACGAGGACGACGCGCAGCCCCTCCTCCCGGAGGACTCGGCAGGCCTGGGTGCCCGAGTAGTCGAACTCGCAGGCCTGCCCGATGACGATCGGGCCGGAGCCGATGACGAGGACGGACCGGAGGTCGTCGCGGCGGGGCATCAGTCGGTCTCCTCGGCGGTGGCCCTGCTGGGGCTGGCGGGGCTGGGCGTGTCGGGCGTGCGGTCGGGGGCGGCCATGAGGTCGCAGAACCGGTCGAACAGGTAGCCGGCGTCGTGCGGGCCGGCCGCCGCCTCGGGGTGGTACTGGACGCTGAAGGCCGGCGCGTCGAGGCACCGCAGGCCCTCGACGACGCGGTCGTTGAGGCACCAGTGGCTGACCTCGGCGGCGCCGAAGGGCGTGTCGAAGGGCTCCCCGATCGGTGCGTCGACGGCGAAGCCGTGGTTGTGCGCGGTGATCTCGACCGACCCGGTGGCCGTGTCCATCACCGGCTGGTTCACGCCGCGGTGACCGTAGACGAGCTTGTACGTGCCGAGCCCGAGGGCCCGCCCGAGCAGCTGGTTGCCGTAGCAGATGCCGAAGAAGGGCAGCCGGCGCGCGAGGACGTCCCGCAGGACGCCGACCTCGTGCTCCGCCGCCGCCGGGTCCCCGGGGCCGTTGGAGTAGAAGACGCCGTGCGGGGAGAGCGCGAGCACCTGCTCCGTCGTCGCCGTCGCGGGCAGCACGTGGACGCGGACGCCCCGCTGGGCGAGGTGCCAGGGCGTGCGCGACTTGATGCCGAGGTCCAGGGCGACCACCGTCATCGGCCGCCCGTCCACCCCCCGGCGCGGCTCGCCGACGGCCTCGACGACGTACGGCTCCGGGGTCGTCACCTCGCCCGCGAGGTCGGCGCCCGCCATGACGGGCGCGTCGAGGACGCGCACGAGGAGCTCGGAGGGCTCCAGGCGCCGACCGGTGGTCGGCTCGCGCAGCGCGTCGCCGGAGAAGACGCCGGCGCGCATCGCCCCGCGCTCGCGCAGGTGCCGGGTGAGGGCGCGCGTGTCGACCCCGCTGATCCCGACGACGCCCTGGTCGGCCAGCTCGTCCTCGAGCACCCGCAGGCTGCGCCAGCTCGAGGGACGGCGGGCGGGGTCGCGGACAACGAAGCCCGAGACCCAGATGCGCCGGCTCTCGACGTCCTCGTCGTTGACGCCCGTGTTGCCGATGTGCGGCGCCGTCATGACGACGACCTGCCGGTGGTAGGAGGGGTCGGTCAGCGTCTCCTGGTAGCCGGTCATGGCCGTGCAGAAGACCGCCTCCCCCACCGTCGTGCCGCGGGCGCCGTAGGCGGCCCCGGTGAAGGACCGGCCGTCCTCCAGCACCAGCACGGCCTCCTCGGCCGCGCCGCCGCCGCTCGTCCGCGTCAGCGGCTCCGCTCCCGTGCTCGTCACCGGTCGCCTCCCTCTCGCTCGTCCACGCCGTCCTGCCCGTCCACGTGCTGGTCCTCGTCCTCCTCGCCCTCGTCCGGAGGGCTGTCGTCGTCCCCGTGCGGCCGCGGCCCGTCCCGCCCGGCCGCCGTCCCCGGGAGCACCGCGGCGAGCGCGGCGACCAGGGCGTCGGCGTCCGCGTCGCGGCGCAGCCTCAGGCCCGTGTCGACCTCGAGGTCCTCCCCCGGCCCGAGCAGCCAGGTGAGGACGACGAGCCCCTCGCGGTCGACGTACTTGCCGGCCATGCCCCGCTCTCGGCGCACCCGCAGCAGGCGGTCCGCCGGCAGCCACAGGACGTCCTCCCCCTCGCGGGCCACGGACACCCCGGCGGCGAAGACGCCGACCTCGCACGCGCTGCGCCGCCCGAGGCCGTGGGCGACGACGCGGTCGAGCCAGTCGCCCGCGGTCGTCGTGCTCACGTACACGCCCTCGCGGGGCTCGAGCACCACCGCGCCGGGGTCCCGCGGCGCCGCCGGCGGGGCCGGCAGGTCGCGCTGGCGGCGCGAGCGCCGCCGCCACCCCCACCACATGAGGGCCCACAGGACGGGGATCGCCGCCAGCACGAGCAGCCCGGCCTGCTCCTCGCTCACGCGCGGACCGCCGGGGCGCCCGCCGGGCTCACGACGCCCCCGCCGCGCCGTGGGGCGCACCCCGGGACGCCCCGAGGTGGGCGTCGTCGGGCTGCTCGCCGACGAGCGCGCCGTCGAGCACGACCGGGCGGCCGCGCAGCACGGTCGCGACGACGCGGCCGGGCAGCTCCATGCCGCGGTAGGGGCTGTTGCGGCCCTGCGTCGCGTGCTGCTCCGGCGCCACCGGGCGCCGCGCGGCGGGGTCGACGAGCACGAGGTGCGCGGGCTCGCCCTCCGCCAGCGGCCGGCCGTGGTCCTCGAGGCGGCCGATGCGGGCGGGGGCGCTCGACAGGACGCGGGCCACGTCGGCCCAGCCGAGGAGCCCGGTCTCGACGAGGGCCTCCTGCACCACCGAGAGGGCGGTCTCGAGCCCGGTCATGCCCATGGCGGCGGCCGCCCACTCGCAGTCCTTGTCCTCCACCGGGTGCGGCGCGTGGTCGGTGGCGACGACGTCGACCGTGCCGTCGGCGACCGCCTCGCGCAGGGCCTCGACGTCGGCGCGCGTGCGCAGCGGCGGGTTGACCTTGTAGACGGGGTCGTAGCCGCGGACGAGCTCGTCGGTGAGCAGCAGGTGGTGGGGCGTCACCTCGGCGGTGACGTCGACGCCGCGGGCCTTGGCCCAGCGCAGGATCTCGACGGACCCCGCCGTGGAGACGTGGCAGACGTGCAGGCGCGACCCGACGTGGTCGGCGAGGAGCACGTCGCGGGCGATGACCGCCTCCTCCGCCACGGCGGGCCAGCCCCGCAGGCCGAGGACCGAGGACACGACGCCCTCGTGCATCTGGGCGCCCTCGGTGAGGCGCGGGTCCTGGGCGTGCTGGGCGACGACGCCGTCGACCGAGCGGACGTACTCCAGCGCCCGGCGCATGAGCACGGGGTCGTGCACGCACCTCCCGTCGTCGCTGAAGACGCGCACGCGCGCGGCCGAGGTCGCCATCGCGCCGAGCTCGGCGAGCCGCTCCCCCGCGAGCCCCACGGTGACGGCGCCGACGGGGCGGACGTCGACGAGGCCCACCTCGCGGCCCAGGCGCCACACCTGCTCGACGACCCCGGCGGTGTCGGCGACCGGGTCGGTGTTCGCCATGGCGTGGACGGCGGTGAAGCCGCCGAGGGCGGCGGCCCGGGAGCCTGTGCGGACCGTCTCGGCGTCCTCGCGGCCGGGCTCGCGCAGGTGCGTGTGGAGGTCGACGAGCCCCGGGAGCGCCACGAGGCCGGCGGCCTCGACGACGCGGGCGCCGTCCGGGGCCTCGAGCGACCCACCGGGGCCGGTGCGCGCCACGCGACCGCCCGCGAGCAGCAGGTCGGTCTCCTCGCCGCCGAGCAGCCGCGCCCGGCGGACGAGCACCGGCGGGGCGGCGCCCTCCCCGGCGGCTCCGGTCGGCGCGGGGGTGTCGGTCGTGCTCATGCGGCGTCCTCTCCGGCGAGCAGCAGGTACAGGGCGGCCATGCGCACGGCGACGCCGTTGGCGACCTGCTCGACGATCGTCGAGCGCGGGCTGTCGGCGGCCTCCGCGGAGATCTCGAGCCCGCGGTTCATCGGGCCGGGGTGCATGACGAGCGCGTGGTCGGGCAGGAGGCGCAGGCGGCGGCCGTCGAGGCCGAAGCGCCGCGTGTACTCCTGCGCCGAGGGGAAGAACCCGCCCCCGCCCATCCGCTCGCGCTGCACGCGCAGGACCATGACGGCGTCCACGTCGGGCAGCACGGCGTCGAGGTCCCAGCTCGTGCGGCACGGCCACGTGCCGACGCCGACCGGCAGGAGCGTCGGCGGGGCGACGAGCACGACGTCGGCGCCGAGCGTCTCCAGCAGGAGCACGTTCGAGCGGGCGACGCGGCTGTGGAGCACGTCGCCGACGACGGCGACCCGCGCGCCCTCGAGCACCCGGGCCGGGTCGCCGCCGGCCCGCTCGGCCAGCCGGCGCCGCAGCGTGAAGGCGTCGAGCAGCGCCTGCGTGGGGTGCTCGTGCGTGCCGTCGCCGGCGTTGAGGACGCCGACGCCCGACCAGCCGGCGTGCGCCAGCCGGTGAGCGGCGCCGGACGCGCTGTGCCGCAGCACGACCGCGTCGGCGCCCATCGCCTGCAGCGTGAGCGCCGTGTCCTTGAGCGACTCGCCCTTGGAGACGCTCGAGCCCTTGGCGGAGAAGGTGATGACGTCGGCCGACAGCCGCTTGGCCGCCGCCTCGAAGGAGATGCGGGTGCGGGTCGAGTCCTCGAAGAAGAGGTTGACCACCGTGCGCCCGCGCAGGGTCGGCAGCTTCTTGATCTCGCGCGCCTGGGTGGCGGCCATCTCCTCGGCGACGTCGAGCAGCTCGAGCGCGCCCTCGCGCGAGAGGTCGGCCGCCGACAGCAGGTGCCTCACCGGGCCCCCTCCGCGTCCGCCGCACCCGGGGCGGGCTCCGCGGCCGGCTCCGTGGTCGGCTCGGGGGCGCCGTCGGGGCCGCTGATGAGCACGGCGTCGCGCCCGTCGACCTCCTCGAGCATCACCCGCACGCTCTCCTCCGCCGCCGTCGGCAGGTTCTTGCCGACGTGGTCGGCGCGGATCGGCAGCTGGCGGTGGCCCCGGTCGACGAGGACGGCCAGGCGCACCGCGCGGGGGCGACCGAGGTCGGAGAGGGCGTCGAGGGCGGCGCGCACCGTCCGCCCGGAGAAGAGGACGTCGTCGACGAGGACGACGACGCGGTCGTCGACGCCGCCGGGCGGCAGGCTCGTGCGCCCCAGCGCGCGGACGGGGTTCCGGCGCAGGTCGTCGCGGTGCATCGTCACGTCGAGGGAGCCGACGAGCTGCTCGAGGGGCCCGGCCCCGGGCTCGGCGGCCACGAGGCGCTCGGCCACGCGGCGGGCGAGGTGGGTGCCGCGCGTGGGGATGCCGAGGAGGACGAGGTCGTCGGCCCCCCGGTTGCGCTCGAGGACCTCGTGGGCGATGCGGGTGAGGACCCGGCCGATCTCCGGGGCCTCGAGCACCGGGCGCGCGGACGCCATGGCGGCGACTCCTTCCCCGCCTCTCGGGACGGAGGTTGAAGGACGTCGGTCGGACGGAACCTAGCAGCCGGCGCCCCACCCCCCGGACCGCCCGCCCGGCAGGCGGACGCCCGTCGTCGAGGGCCTCCGACCGGTGGACGCCGTGGACCCAACGGGTGGCGGCGCTTGACGGTCCAGTGACGCTGAGTGACGATCTAGCCCGGTCGGCACGGCGCGGGACGACCTCGCGCCGGTGCCCGACCCACAGGAGGGGTGCAGTGGCATCGGAGTACGCGAAGGTGCTCGGGAACCGGCTGCGGTCGGTCCGGACGCGCCAGGGACTGTCGCTGCAGGGCGTCGAGGCCAAGTCGCAGGGTCACTGGAAGGCCGTCGTCGTCGGCTCGTACGAGCGCGGCGACCGGGCCGTCACCGTGCAGCGGCTCGCCGAGCTGGCGGAGTTCTACGACGTGCCCGTCACGGCGCTGCTGCCGGAGACGACGCCCGGGGAGACGGCCCTGCCGCCGCCCCGGCTCGTGCTCGACCTGGAGGCGCTGCGCCGCGTCCCCACCGAGCAGTCCGGCCCGCTGCTGCGCTACCTCGCGGACATCCGCGAGGCGCGCGGGGACGAGCAGTCCGACGAGATGCCGATCCGGGTCGACGACCTGCGCTCGCTCGCGGTGATCTTCGACCTGCCGCCCTCGGCCCTCACCGAGCGGCTGATCGGCTGGGACGTCCTCGGCGAGGAGGCCCGGCGGGCCGTGGCCCTGCCGGACGTCTGAGCGCCGGACGTCCCAGCACACGCACGCCCCGGACGCACGAGAGCCGCACCACCCGAGTCGGTGGTGCGGCTCTCGTGCGTCGGGCCAGCGTGCGCGACGGACCGCCGCGGCACGAGCGTCCGGGGCGGCGGGGCGGAGGGCACGTCAGGCCGGCGCCCCGACCGGCGCGGCAGCCGCCGCGCGCGCCGAGCCAGTGCCCGGAGCCGCGGCGAGCCGGACGCGGGCCCGGCCACCGCGGACTCCGACCGTCAGGCCGTGAGGGCCGGCTTCATCTCCAGCAGACGTCCCAGCACCCCGTTGACGAAGCCCGGCGAGTCGTCGGTCGACAGGGCCCGCGCGAGCTCGACGGCCTCGTCGACGGCCACGGCGCCGGGCACGTCGCCCCACAGCAGCTCGGCGGCGCCGAGGCGCAGGACGGCCCGGTCGACGTCCGGCATCCGCTCGACCGTCCAGCCCTGCGAGTAGGTCGCCAGCAGCTCGTCGACGCGCGCGAGGTGGGTGACGACGAGCTCGACGAGCTCGACGGCGTACTCGGGCATCGGCGGAGCGCCCGGGTCCGAGGGGTTGGTCGACGCCAGCCGCTGCGAGAGCAGCTCGAGGGGCGGCAGGCCGCGCTGCTCGGCCTCGTAGAGGACGTCGAGGGCCCGCTTGCGGGCCTTGCTGCGGGCCGCCACGTCAGCTGACGCGACCGAGGTAGTCGCCCGTGCGGGTGTCGACCTTGACCTTGGTGCCGCTCTCGAGGAACAGCGGGACGGCGATCTGGTAGCCGGTCTCGACCGTCGCCGGCTTCGTGCCGCCGGTGGAGCGGTCGCCCTGCAGGCCGGGCTCGGTGTAGGTGACCTCGAGGACGACCGAGGTAGGCAGCTCGACGTAGAGCGGCTCTCCCTCGTGCATCGCCACCTGCGCGGTGGCGCCCTCGAGGAGGAAGTTGGCGGCGTCACCGACAGTGGCCTCGGGCACCATCAGCTGGTCGAAGGTCTCGGGGTCCATCCACACGAAGTCGGCGCCGTCGCGGTACAGGTACTGCATGTCGCGGCGGTCGACGGTGGCCGTCTCCACCTTGGCGCCGGCGTTGAAGGTGCGGTCGACGACCTTCCCCGAGAGCACGTTCTTCATCTTCGTGCGGACGAAGGCGCCGCCCTTGCCGGGCTTGACGTGCTGGAACTCCACGACGGACCACAGCTGTCCGTCGATCTTCAGCACGGTGCCGTTCTTGAGGTCGTTCGTCGAGGCCACGGGAGTCCGTCCGTCGGGTGAGGGTGGTCGTGCCCGGCCGCGGCGACGGCGCGCGCCCCGAGGGGTGCGCCGGCCGCCGTCGAGCGCGACGGGGCGCGCGGTCGTCCGGGGCGGTGGGGCCAGGCTACCGCCGTCCGCGGCCCCCTCCGGCGCGCGCCGTCCGCTCCCCCGCCGCTGGGGCCCCTCGCCGGGGCGCTCAGCCGGTGAGGGCCGTCAGCTCCAGGGCGATGCCGTCGGGGTCGCGGAACTCCAGGATGGAGTAGCCGCCGACGTCCTTGACCGGCTCGTGGGCCACGCCCAGGCGGTCGAGCACCTCGGCGGCGGCGTCGAGCTCCGAGCGCTGGGCGACGGTGAAGGAGACGTGGTCGAGACCGACGCGGTCCTCGTCGAAGCGGTCGCCGCCCGGCGCCACGGGGCGCAGCCCGAAGAGGCCGCCCCCGAAGGCGTAGATGACCCCGCCGAAGAGGAAGCCGAGCTGCTCGCGGGTGGCCTCGTCGGCGTCCTCCGGCACCTCGAAGGCGACGTCCCAGCCGAAGACGGCGTCGTAGAAGGCGCGGGAGCGGGCGATGTCGGTCACGGTGACGCGCACGTGGGCGTAGCCGGTGGGCGACACGCGCCCCAGGTGCTCGGTCGGCGTCGGCGAGCGGTCGGCGGTGGAGGGCATGACCGGACCGTCGCACGGGGACGGCCCCGGGGCACCCGGGGAGCCCGGCCGCGACGGGACCGCCGGGCTCAGTCGCGGCTGATGCTCGCGTACGCGGCGGCGAGCAGCTGGGGGTCGGGTCCCTCGAGGCGAGTCGGACGGGCGACGTCGTCCAGGACGACGAAGCGCAGGAGGTCCCCGCGCGTCTTCTTGTCGCGGCCCATCGCCTGCAGCAGCTGGGACCAGCGGTCGCCGCGGTAGGTCAGCGGCAGCCCGAGGGAGCCGAGGACCGAGCGGTGGCGCTCCACGACGGCCTCGTCGAGGCGCCCGGCGAGCGCCGCGAGCTCGGCGGCGAAGACCATGCCGACGCTGACGGCGGCGCCGTGGCGCCAGGCGAAGCGCTCGACGAGCTCGATGGCGTGGCCCAGCGTGTGGCCGTAGTTGAGGACCTCGCGGTCGCCGAGGTCACGCAGGTCGCGGCCCACGACGTCGGCCTTGACGGCGACCGCCCGCTCGACGAGCTCGCGCACCACGGGCGAGGCCGGGTCCCGGACCGCCTGCGGGTCGGCCTCGATCCGCTCGAGGATGACGGGGTCCGCGATGAAGCCGGTCTTGACCACCTCGGCCATCCCGGCGAGCAGGTCGTGCACGGGCAGGCTCTCGAGGACGGCGAGGTCGCACAGCACGCCCGCGGGCGGGTGGAAGGCGCCGACGAGGTTCTTGCCCTCGGCCGTGTTGATGCCCGTCTTCCCGCCGACCGCGGCGTCGACCATCGCGAGCAGCGTCGTCGGCACGTGGACGACCTTCACGCCCCGCAGCCACGTGGCGGCGACGAAGCCCGCGAGGTCGGTGACGGTCCCCCCGCCGACGGCCACGACGGCGTCGGAGCGCGTGAAGGACGCCTGCCCCAGCACGCCCCAGCAGAAGGCGGCGACCTGCGCCGACTTCGCGTCCTCGTCGTCCGGGACCTCGGCCACGAGGGCCTCGTACCCGGCCGCCCTCAGGTCCTCCTGCACGGCCTCGCCCGTGGTGCGCAGCGCGCGCGGGTGCACGACGAGGACCTTGCGCACGCCGTCGCCCAGCAGCCCGGGCAGCTCGCCCAGCAGGCCACGGCCGACGAGCACGTCGTAGGGCCGCTCCCCCGCCACGGTGATGCGGGTGGTCGCCCGGCCGGTCGGCTCGCCGGCGGGCGCGGGCGCTGCGGTGTCCTCGCTCACCGGGCGACCCTAGCCAGCCGTGCGCCGGGGTGACGCCGCCCCGAGGGCGGCCGGCACCGCGCACGCCCGCACAGCGACCTGCGGAAGGAGCTCGAGCGACGCCCGAGGAGGCCTCGACCTGCGGTGATGCGGCGGCGTCCCCCGGTGACGCCGCCGTGCGCAGGTCGCTGGGCGCGAAGCGCCCGCCCCCGCACCGGTCGCCGTCGCGCCGCCCCGCCTGTGGACGGGCCCGGACGCGAGGCGCCCGCACGCCCGAGTCTCCGGAGGTGGACGCGGTCGGTGCCCTCCTGGACGAGCTCGTGCGCCGCGGCGGGACCGCGTCGAGCGCCGCGCTCC
>NZ_JABEMA010000067.1 GCF_013004605.1 Pseudokineococcus marinus | reverse complement strand
CGCGGGCCCCGGCCCGCGGGCCGGGGCGGGGTGGTCCGCGGCGGCCGCGGACCACCCCGCCCGTCAGGACTTCTTCTTCGCCTTCTTGCCGTCCTTGCCGTCCTTGCCGTCCTTCTTCTTCGCCTTCTTGCCGTCCTTGCCGTCCTTCTTGCCGTCCTTCCCCTTGCCGCCGGGGACCTTCTCCGGCGCGGGCTCGGCGGCCTCGGGCGCGTCGGCGACCTCCGCGGCCGGCGGCTGGTCGCCCGAGGGGGCCGCGGTCGCCGGAGCAGCGCTCGACGTGCGCGAGGACGGTGCGCGCCGGCTGCGCGCGGGCGCGCCGTCGGCGAGCTCGACGCCGCCGCGACGGGTCGTCACGGCGCGCAGGGCCCCGCCGGCGGAGGGGTCCGTTTGGACGGCCTCGGGCATCGAGCCCGGGTCGGAGACGTAGGCGCGGAACGCCGTGCCGGGCTTGAAGCGGGGCACCGAGGTGCCGGCGATGGGCACCGTCTCCCCCGTCCGCGGGTTCCGGCCCGTCCGCGGGGCGCGGTCGGCCCGCTCGAAGGTGCCGAAGCCGCTGATGGCCACGCGCTCCCCGCGCGCCACGGCGCGCACGACGGCGTCGAGGACGGCCTCCATGGCGTCGCTGGCGGCGCGGCGGCTCCCGAGCCGCTCCTCGAGGACGTCGACGAGCTCACCCTTGTTCACGAGACCTCCTGCGGCGCCCACGAGCCCGACGGTCGGGCGCGCTCCGCCTGGGCCCGCACCGTAGGGGCAGCCCGGGGCCCGCACCAGGCCTGGCGGCGCCTCTCGACCCGCCGACCTCCGCTCAGGCGAGCGTGCGCGGCTTCCAGGACGGCCGCTCGCGCTCGAAGGCGTCGATCGCGTCGACGTCGCGCAGCGTCAGGCCGACGTCGTCGAGGCCCTCGAGCAGCCGCCAGCGGGTGTAGTCGTCGATCTGCAGCGGCGCCACGAGCTCGGCGCACAGCACGACCCGCTCCTGCAGGTCCACGGTCACCTCGGTGCCGGGGCGGGCCTCGAGCTGCTTCCAGATGAGCTCGACGTCCTCCTGCGCCAGCTGGCCGGCCACGAGCCCCTGCTTGCCGGCGTTGCCGCGGAAGATGTCGGCGAAGCGCGAGGACAGGACGGCGCGGAAGCCGTAGTCCTTCAGCGCCCAGACGGCGTGCTCGCGCGAGGAGCCGGTGCCGAAGTCCGGGCCCGCCACGAGGACGCTGCCCGAGGAGTACGCCGGCTGGTTGAGCACGAAGGACGGGTCCTGGCGCCAGCCGGAGAACAGCCCGTCCTCGAAGCCGGTGCGCGAGACCCGTTTGAGGTACACGGCGGGGATGATCTGGTCGGTGTCGACGTCGCTGCGGCGCAGCGGCACGCCGACGCCGGTGTGGCGGGTCACGGGGTCCACGGGGGCGCTCCTCGTCGGTGCTGGCGGGTGGGGGCCGGGGTCGTGCGGGCGACCGGGGGCGGGCGGCGGTGCGCGCTCAGGCCGGCACGAGGGGCTGCGGCGCCTCGAGGTCGGCCGGCGAGGAGAGGGTGCCGCGCACGGCCGTGGCCGCGGCCACGAGCGGCGAGACGAGGTGCGTGCGCCCGCCGCGGCCCTGGCGGCCCTCGAAGTTGCGGTTCGACGTCGACGCCGCCCGCTCCCCCGGCGCCAGCTGGTCGGGGTTCATGCCGAGGCACATCGAGCACCCCGCGAAGCGCCACTCGGCGCCGAAGTCGGTGAAGACGCGGTCGAGGCCCTCGGCCTCGGCCTGCAGGCGCACGCGCGCCGAGCCGGGGACGACGAGCACCCGCACGCCGTCGGCCTTCGTCCGCCCGCGGACCACCTCGGCGGCGGCGCGCAGGTCCTCGATGCGCCCGTTGGTGCACGAGCCGATGAAGACGGCGTCCACCGCCACCTCGCGCAGCGGGGTGCCGGGCGCGAGGTCCATGTACTCCAGGGCCCGCCGGGCCGCCGCGGCCTGGCCCTGGTCGGCCATCGCCTCGGGGTCGGGGACGGCGGCCGACAGCGGCAGCCCCTGGCCCGGGTTGGTGCCCCACGTGACGAAGGGCTGCAGCTCGGCGGCGTCGATGACGACCTCGGCGTCGAAGACGGCGTCGTCGTCGGTGCGCAGCGAGCGCCAGTGCTCGACGGCGGCGTCCCAGTCGGCGCCCGTCGGGGCGTGGTCGCGGCCCTTCACGTAGGCGAAGGTCGTCTCGTCGGGCGCCACCATGCCGGCGCGGGCGCCCGCCTCGATCGACATGTTGCAGATCGTCATGCGCGCCTCCATCGAGAGCGCGCGGATGGCCGAGCCGCGGTACTCGAGGACGTAGCCCTGGCCGCCGCCCGTCCCGATGCGCGCGATGACGGCGAGGATGACGTCCTTGGCGGTGGAGCCCTCGGGCAGCTCGCCCTCGACCGTGATCGCCATGGTGCGCGGGCGCTGCAGCGGCAGGGTCTGGGTGGCGAGGACGTGCTCGACCTCGCTCGTGCCGATGCCCATGGCGAGCGCGCCGAAGGCGCCGTGCGTCGAGGTGTGGGAGTCCCCGCACACGACCGTCATGCCCGGCTGCGTGAGGCCCAGCTGCGGCCCCACGACGTGGACGATGCCCTGCTCGGCGTCCCCCAGCGGGTGCAGGCGGACGCCGAACTCCGCGCAGTTGCGGCGCAGCGTCTCGATCTGCGTGCGGCTCGTGGGGTCGGCGATCGGCTTGTCGATGTCGAGGGTGGGGGTGTTGTGGTCCTCGGTCGCGATGGTGAGGTCGAGGCGCCGCACGCCGCGACCCTCCAGGCGGAGGCCCTCGAAGGCCTGCGGCGACGTGACCTCGTGGAGGAGGTGGAGGTCGATGTAGAGGAGGTCCGGCTCGCCGTCGCCCCCGCGGCGCACCACGTGCTCGTCCCACACCTTCTCGGCCAGGGTCCGGCCCATCTCGTCCTCCTCCGGGCGCCGTGCGGCGCCGCCGCTGCGGCCTCTGCGGACGCGCCCCGCCGCCCCGGTCGGGGGCGGCGCAGGCGTCCCGCCCCTCAGGGCGGGTGACTTGCCATCTCATAGTGAGAGACGGCAATATCGTCCTATGGACAAGTCTAGCGGAGTCGGCGTCCTCGACAAGGCCGCCGCCGTCCTCGCCGCGCTCGAGGCCGGCCCCGCCAGCCTCGCGCAGCTCGTGGCCGCCACGGGCCTGGCGAGGCCCACGGCGCACCGCCTCGCGGTCGCGCTCGAGCACCACCGCCTCGTCGGCCGCGACATGCAGGGCCGCTTCGTGCTCGGCCCGCGCCTGCCCGAGCTCGCCTCGGCCGCCGGCGAGGACCGCCTCATCGCCGCCGCGGGCCCGGCCCTGACGGCGCTGCGCGACCACACGGGCGAGAGCGCCTCCCTCTTCCGCCGCCAGGGCGACGCGCGCGTCTGCGTCGCCGCCGCCGAGCTGCCGATGGGGCTGCGCGACTCCGTGCCGGTCGGCGCCACCCTGTCGATGCTCGCCGGCTCGGCCGCCCAGGTGCTCCTCGCGTGGGAGGAGCCCGACCGGCTGCACCGCGGCCTGCAGGGCGCACGCTTCACCGCGACCGTCCTGTCCGGCGTCCGCCGCCGCGGCTGGGCGCAGAGCATCGGCGAGCGCGAGGCCGGCGTCGCCTCGGTCTCGGCGCCGGTGCGCGGGCCAGCGGGCCGCGTCGTCGCCGCGGTGTCCATCTCCGGCCCCCTGCAGCGCCTCACGCGCCAGCCCGGGCGCCTGCACGCGGCCGCCGTCGTCACGACCGCGCAGCGCCTGTCGGAGGCCCTCAAGCGCGCGGAGGCCTGACCCGCGCACTCTCCGCCGCCCCGCCCCCTCCCCAGGGGGCGGTGTGTGGCCATGTCGCCCTCGCCCGGTCGCCGGCGGGGCGACATGGCCACACGTCGCCCCGGAGGGATGGGCTCGGAAGAGCCCGTGAGGGGTGACCTCGAGACCGCCCGGAGAAAGCAGAACGGCCCGGCCTCCCTGCTGGGAGACCGGGCCGTGCCTGTAGCCCCGACCGGATTCGAACCGGCGCTACCGCCTTGAGAGGGCGGCGTGCTAGGCCGCTACACAACGGGGCCTTGCGTGTCCGCTCTGGTGCGGACGGTGGTGCGGGTGAAGCGCTGGGGTACCAGGACTCGAACCTAGACTAACTGAACCAGAATCAGTCGTGCTGCCAATTACACCATACCCCACCGGGGTATGACGCTGGCCGCCTGGCCGAGCGCCGTACCGGGAGTAGACAGTAGCGGGTGCCGTGCCCGGCGCCAAAATCGGCCACCGCTCGCGGTCGGCGACCGCCCGTCCTCCCGCGGCGGGGAGGACGGGCGGGGCCGTTCAGCCCAGCTGCCGACGCAGCGCTGCGATCCGCAGCATCGAGCTCTCGCGCCCGAGCAGCTCCATGGACTCGAAGAGCGGGGGCGAGACGCGCCGGCCCGTCACCGCCGTCCGCAGGGGACCGAAGGCGAACTTCGGCTTCACCCCGAGCCCGTCGACGACGGCGGCGCGCAGCGCCGCCTCGACGGCGGCGGCGTCCCACTCGGGCAGGTCGACCAGGGCCGCGGCGGACGCGTCGAGGACGTCGGCCGCCTCCGGGCGCAGCGCCCCCAGCGCGTCCTCCTCGACGACGAGGTCCTCGTCGGCGACGAGGAGGAAGCCGAGCATCCCCGGCCCCTCGGACAGCACGGCCATGCGCGTCTGCACGAGCGGGACGGCGCCCTCGAGCAGCCGGCGCTGGGTCGGCGTCGGGTCGCCGTCGAGCAGGCCGGCGGAGCGCAGGTGCGGGAGCAGCCGGTCGAGGAGCACCTCGGGGGCCAGCATGCGCAGGTGGTCCCCGTTGATGGCCTCGGCCTTCTTCTGGTCCCACCGGGCGGGGTTGGCGCCGATGTCGCGCACGTCGAAGGCGGCGACGAGCTCCTCGCGCGTGAAGACGTCGCGGTCGGGGGCGATGGACCACCCCAGCAGCGCGAGGTAGTTGACCATCCCCTCGGGCAGCAGCCCGCGCTCGCGGTGGAGGAAGAGGTCGGACTCGGGGTCGCGCTTGCTCAGCTTGCGGTTGCCCTCCCCCAGCACGAGCGGGAGGTGGCCGAACTGCGGGACCCGCTGCGAGAGGCCCACCTCCACGAGCGCGCGGTGCAGCACCACCTGGCGCGGCGTCGAGGACAGGAGGTCCTCGCCCCGCAGCACGTGCGTGATGCCCATGACGGCGTCGTCCACCGGGTTGACCAGCGTGTAGAGCGGCTGCCCGTTGGCGCGCACGACGACGAAGTCGGGCACCGAGCCGGCCGGGAAGACGACACGGCCGCGCACCAGGTCGTCGACGACGACGTCCTCGTCCGGCATCCGCACGCGCAGCACGGGCTCGCGGCCCTCGTCGCGGAAGGCCTGCACCTGGCCCGCCGAGAGGTCCCGGTCGAAGCCGTCGTAGCCGAGCTTGGGGTCGCGGCCCGCCGCGCGGTGGCGCTCCTCGACCTCCTCGGGCGTCGACCACGACTCGTAGGCGTAGCCCTCCTCGAGCAGCCGCCGCGCGACGTCGGCGTAGAGGTCGCGCCGCTCGCTCTGGCGGTAGGGCGCGTGCGGGCCCCCGACGCCCGGCCCCTCGTCGTAGTCGATGCCCAGCCAGGCGAGGCCCTCGACGATGGCGTCCATCGACTCCTGGGAGTCGCGGGCGGCGTCGGTGTCCTCGATGCGGAAGACGAGCTTCCCGCCGGTGTGCCGCGCGTACGCCCAGTTGAAGAGGGCCGCGCGCATGACCCCGACGTGCGGCGTCCCCGTCGGCGAGGGGCAGAAGCGCACGCGCACGTCCGCGCCGGTCGCCTCGGCGAGGCCGGTCGCCGTGGCGGCGCGCGGCGAGGCGCCCGAGCCGGTCGTCGCGCTCTCCCCCGCGGAGGGGCCGGACGGCGTGCCCGGTGCGGTCGCGCTCATCGGGCCACCACCGGGTTGCTCAGGGTGCCGATGCCCTCGACCTCGACCTCGACGCGCTGGCCGGCGGACACGAGCCCGACGCCGGCGGGGGTGCCGGTGAGGATGACGTCGCCCGGCAGCAGCGTGAAGGCCGCCGAGACGGCCGCCACGAGGGAGGGCACGTCGAAGACCATGTCGGAGGTGCGGCCGTCCTGGACGAGGTCGCCGTCCACGCGGGTGCGCAGCGACAGGTCGGCGGGGTCGAGGTCGGTGGTGATCCACGGGCCGAGCGGGCAGGAGGAGTCGAAGCCCTTGGCGCGGGCCCACTGGCCGTCGTCGCGCTGGACGTCGCGCGCCGTCACGTCGTTGGCGCAGGTGTAGCCGTAGACGACCTCGCCCACGCGCTCGCGCGGCACGTCCTTGCAGATGCGGCCGATGACGACGGCGAGCTCGCCCTCGTAGGAGACCTCCTGGGAGAACGACGGCAGCACGACCGGGTCGTCGGGGCCGACGACGGCGGTGTTCGGCACGAGGAACATCAGCGGCTTGGAGGGCACCTCGTTGCCCATCTCCCGGGCGTGGTCGTGGTAGTTGCGGCCGATGCCGACGACCTTGCTGCGGGGGATGACCGGCGCCAGGAGCCGGACCTCGTCGAGGCCGACGACCGCGCCGGTGGGGGTGAGCTTCGTGTACAGGGGGTCGCCGCCGATGACGTGCAGGCGCTCCTCCCCCGGCTCGCCCTCCACGAACCCGTAGCTGATGTCGTCGTCCCGGGTGAACCTCGCGATGCGCACGGCTCCGAGGCTATCGGCGCGCGCGGGGCCGGCGCCCGTGCCGCCCTCCCTCCCCGGGGGCCCCACGACGTCGGTCGCCCCGGTGCACCGCACCTACCGTGGTCGCGTGCTCGCGACCGCCCCGACCGTCCTCGCCGAGGACGAGTGGGTCCCCGTCGCGGAGGAGCACCGTCGCGCGGTCGAGGCGCTGACCGCCGGCCACCGCGAGCGGGCCCTGGCCGGCGAGCCGCACCCGGTCGAGGACTTCCTCTTCACCTACTACCGCTTCCGGCCCGGCCAGCTGGCCCGCTGGCACCCCGGCGCCGGTGTCGTCCTGCTCGGGGCGGCCGCGCGGGAGCGGCTCGCCTGGCGCGGGTACGCGCGGTGGGCGGGGCCCGACGGCGACGTCGACGGGCCGGGGGGTGTCGTCGTCGACGCGGCGGGCGTCGCGGCGTCGCAGGGCCGACGGCTGGGGCACGTGCGCGACGTCGTCGCCGCGACCCGCGGCCGCGCGCCCGAGCTGGGGTGCTTCGGGCTGCACGAGTGGGCGATGGTGCACGGCTCGGCGGCGGACCCCTCGGTGCTGCGCCACGAGCGCCAGCCGCTGCGCCTCGGCGCCGCCGGCACCGACGCCGTCGTCGAGGAGGGTGCGCGGCGCGGGTGGCTGCGGTGCACGCACGTCGACGCCTTCCGCTTCTACCCGGGCAGCGCCGTCGAGCTCAGCCCGCTGCGCCCCGCGCGGGACACCCAGGCGGCGCTCGAGCAGCCGGGATGCCTGCACGCGGGGATGGACCTCTACCGCGCGGCCTTCCTCCTCGTGCCGCTCGCGCCGTCGTCGCTGGTCCTCGACGCCTTCCGCCTGGCGCGGGACGTCAGGGAGCTCGACATGCGCGCGTCGCCGTACGACCTCAGCCGCTACGGGCGAGAGCCCGTCCGCGTGGAGACCTCCGAGGGCCGGGCGCAGTACGCCACGGAGCAGCGCGCGCTCGCCGCTCGCGGCCAGGCGCTGCGCGACCGGCTGCTGCCGCTGCTCGACGCCGTCGTCGTCCCCGCCCGCTGAGAGCGCCGCGCCCCTCCTCGCACCTCGTCGACACGTCGCCGCCCCAGGGCGCCCTCCGAGGCACGTCGTCGACACATCGCCGTCGAGGCAGCCCCTCCACGGCACGTCGACGACGACGCGCCCTGGAGGGGGACGGACGGGGGCGCGGGGGGTCGCGGGTCCTCAGACGAGCCGGTGCATCCAGCCGTGGGCGTCCTCGGCGCGGCCCTGCTGGACGTCGGTGAGGCGCTGCCGGATCGCCGCCGTGACCGCGCCGGTGCCGCCGTCGCCGGGGACGGAGCGCCGGCCCGGCTCGACGAGCGCGCCGACGGGCGTGACGACCGCCGCGGTCCCGCACGCGAAGACCTCGGTGATGCGCCCGGTCTCGCAGCCCTCGCGCCACTCGGCGACGTCCACGCGGCGCTCGACCACCTCGTGGCCGAGGTCGGCGGCGATCTGCAGCACCGACGAGCGCGTGACGCCCTCGAGGATCGTGCCGGTGAGCTCGGGGGTGACGACGCTGCCGTCGTCGTGGACGAAGAAGAGGTTCATTCCGCCGAGCTCCTCGACCCAGCGGTGCTCGACCGCGTCGAGGAAGGCCACCTGGTCGCACCCGTGCTCGGCGGCCTCGGCCTGCGCCTGCAGGCTCGCCGCGTAGTTGCCGCCGCACTTGGCCGCGCCGGTGCCGCCGGGAGCGGCGCGGCTGTACTCCTGCGAGAGCCAGATGGAGACGGGCGTGATCTCGCCGCCGCCGAAGTAGGAGCCGGCCGGCGAGGCGATGCAGAGGTAGGTGACCTCCGCGGCCGGGCGCACGCCGAGGAAGGACTCGGACGCGAACATGAACGGCCGCAGGTAGAGGCTGTTCTCCCCGCCGCCGGGCACCCAGTCGACGTCGGCCGCGACGAGCTGCTCGACCGAGCGCAGGAACGCGGCCTCGGGCAGCACGGGCAGCGCCAGCCGGCGGGCCGAGGCCGCGAAGCGGCGGGCGTTGGCGTCGGGGCGGAAGGCCCACACCGAGCCGTCGGCGTGCCGGTAGGCCTTCATGCCCTCGAAGACCTCCTGCGCGTAGTGCAGGACGGCGGCGGCCGGCGACAGCGTGATCGGGCCGTGGGCGACGACGGCGTCCTGCCCCCACCCGGCCGGCGTCCACACCGCGCGGGCCATGTGGTCGGTGAAGTGCCGGCCGAAGCCCGGGCTCTCGAGGATCTCCGCGCGCTCGGCCTCCGGCAGGCGCGGGACGCCGTCGGCGACGGCGAACTCGAGCCGCACGCCCTGGTCGACGGACGTCGGGACGCCCGCCGTCGAGGACGCCCGGGCGTCCGGCGCCGGGGCCGGCGCGCCGGCGGGGCTCGTGCTCGTGTCGCTCGCCATGGCGGTCACGGTAGCGCCGGGCCGCAAGGCCCCCGGCGCCCCTCGCGGGGGCGCCGGGGGCCGCCTCAGGCGAGGGCGGCGGCGATGGCGTCGCCGGTCTCGGACGTCGTCCGCGGCCCCGCGCCGGCCCGCGCGGCGAGGTCGTCCCCGACGGCCCGGACGACGCGCTCCGCGGCGTCGGGGTGCCCGAGGTGCTCGAGCAGCATCGCGACGGACAGCACCGTGGCGGTCGGGTCGGCGCGGCCCGTGCCGGCGATGTCCGGGGCCGAGCCGTGGACGGGCTCGAACATGCTCGGCGACCGGCGGGTCGGGTCGACGTTGCCGGAGGCCGCGAGCCCGATGCCGCCCGTGACCGCCGCGGCGAGGTCGGTGACGATGTCGCCGAAGAGGTTGTCGGTGACGACGACGTCGAAGCGCGCCGGGTCGGTGACGAGGTAGATCATCGCCGCGTCGACGTGGGCGTAGTCGACGGCGACGTCCGGGTGCTCGGCGCCCACGGCCTCGACGGTGCGGCGCCACAGGTGTCCCGCGTAGGCCAGGACGTTGTGCTTGTGCAGCAGCGTCAGCTTCCGGCGCGGGCGCGCCTGCGCGCGGGCGAAGGCGTCGCGCACGACGCGCTCGACGCCGAAGGCCGTGTTGACGCTCACCTCGGTGGCGACCTCGTGCGGCGTCCCCACGCGCAGCGCGCCGCCGTTGCCGGTGTACGGCCCCTCGGTGCCCTCGCGGACGACGACGAGGTCGATGTCGCCCGGCTCGGCGAGCGGCGAGGCGACGCCGGGCAGGAGGCGGCTGGGGCGGAGGTTGACGTACTGGTCGAGCTCGAAGCGCAGCCGCAGCAGCAGCCCGCGCTCGAGCACGCCGCTCGGGACGCCCGGGTCGCCGACGGCGCCGAGCAGGATCGCGTCGTGGCCGCGGATCTCCTCGAGGGCGCTGTCCGGCAGCGTCTCCCCCGTGGCGTGCCAGCGCCGGGCGCCGAGGTCGTACTCGGTGCGCTCCACCGCGAGGCCGAGGTCGGCGGCGACGACGTCGAGGACCTTGAGGCCCTCGGCGACCACCTCCGGGCCGATGCCGTCCCCCGGGAGCACTGCCAGCCTGACCGTCTGCGCCATGCCGGCGAGGCTAGTGACGCGTCCCGCCCCTCAGGACCCGTGTCCCGGCGTGCGGACTCCTCGGCCGGTGCTCTCGAGGACGAGCCGCACCGTCTCCTCGGGCTGGTCCCACATCGGGAAGTGGCCGCAGGAGTCGAACCAGTGCAGCTGCGCGTCCGGGAAGCGCTCGGTCGCCACGGCGGCCTGGCTCGGCGTGACGACGCGGTCCTGGCGGCCCCAGCCGAGGACCACCCGGCCCGGCGTCCCCCCGGCGGGTGCGCCCTCCTGCGGCGGCCCGTGGACGAGGGCGGCGAGCAGCGCGTCGTAGCTCGGCGCGGCGGCCCATCCCCGCAGCTCGCGCAGCACCAGCGCCGGCGGCAGCGCCCATGGGCGGGGGCTGAGCTGCGCCAGCAGCGCCGAGCGCGTCACCGGGTTGCCGGTGAGCACCGGCAGGACGGGGCGGAGGCCTCGGACCAGGCGGACGGAGGCCCCGATGGTGGCGCCGAACACGGCCAGCTGGCGGCGGTCCCAGAAGCCGCCCGGGTCGAGGGCGACCACGTCGCCGCCGACGCCGCGGCGGGCGAGCTCGAGCACGAGCCGGGCGCCGACGGAGCTGCCCACGAGGTCCGCGTCCCGGAGCCCCTGCTCCTCCAGGAAGGTGACCAGGGCGTCGGCGAGGGAGGCGATCGACACCTCGCCCTCCAGCGGGGGCGTGCCGCCGAAGCCCGGGAGGTCGACGGCGACGACGTCGCGGTGGGCGGCCAGCCCGGGCAGGACGGGGTCCCAGCTGCGCCAGGTGGACCCGAGGCCGTGCACGAGGACGAGGGGGGCGCCGGCGCCGCGGCGCTCGTGGTGGAACTCCATGCCGGACGGTCGCACGCCTGCGCGGGTGCGGCACCTCGCCGCCGCACGCGCGCCCCCTTCTCCGCCCGGCCCCGCCCCGCCCGCTGCGCGATGCTGGGCACATGCCCGTCGTGAAGATCAACGCCATCGAGGTGCCCGAGGGCGCAGGCCCCGAGCTCGAGCGCCGCTTCGCCGCCCGCCTGGGCGCCGTCGACGGCACGCCCGGCTTCCTCGGCTTCGAGCTGCTGCGCCCGACCGCCGGCGAGGACCGCTACTTCGTCGTGACGCGCTGGGAGGACGACGCCTCCTTCCGCGCCTGGAGCGAGGGCGGCGACGCCGCGCGCGCCCACGGCGGCGAGCGCTCGCGCCCGGTCGCGACCGGGGCGAGCCTGCTGGAGTTCGAGGTCGTGGACCTCGCCGCGACCGCGACCCCGGAGCAGCCGCCGGGCTGACGCCCTCGGGGACGTCAGTCGTCGCCGCCGTCGCCCTCCTCGTCGCCGCCGCTCTCGTCGCCGGCTCCACCCTCGTCGTCGCCGCCCTCGTCACCGCCGCTCCCGTCGCCGCCCTCGTCGTCGTCCTCGCTGGGCGCCGGGCACGCGGTGAGGAGGCCCGCCGCGGCGAGCGCTGCCACGGCGACGCCCCCGAGGCGGAGGACCCCGCGGCGCGCGAGGAGCGAGGAGGGGTCGGGCTCGAGGTCGTCGTCCATGGCGCCGGATGCTCCCCGACGAGCGCCCGCCCGACCACCGGAGGAGCCCCTCCGCCCCCGGGCGGGCAGCCGCCAGACCGGAGGACGAGCCGGCGGTCGCCTACCAGCGGTGCGCCACGTCGACGACGACGCGGGAGCCGTCACCCGGGCCGTCGAGGACGAAGGCGCGGAACGGCAGCCGCGCGCGGACGCCGAGCCCGAGGTCGGTGGTCCCCTCGAAGCTGCCCGCGAGCGCGGCCTGCCGGAAGGTGCGGTAGCCCGCGACGTCGACGAGCTCGCGGGCGTCGGCCGGGTCGTACGTCGCGCTCCCGTCGACCCGGTCGTACGTGGGCACCTGCACCACCACCTGCAGCGCGGCGCCGCCGCGCAGGGGGACGCGGGCGCCGCTGCCCGGCGCGCGCACCACGTCCACGTACGAGACGACGTACCCCCCGGCGTCGCCGTCCACGTCGACGACGAGCCGGTCGAAGCACGCGTGCCGGCCGGCGCGCACGTCACGGACGCTCCCCGGGCCGAGGTCGCCGGCGCGCTCGGGCAGCGAGCCCCAGCGGATGCCGCAGTACGGGGCGGCCGCAGCCGGACCGGCTGCGGCGACAACCCCGGTGAGGACGAGGCCGGCGGCGGCCAGCGCCGCGACGACCGATCGCGCGGACCTCATGGCGGACCCCCTCCGTCGACCACCGTCGTGGTGGCGGGGGCGCAGCGTCGAGCCCCCGCGCCGCGACGGTAGGTCGGCTCCTCGTCGCCCCGGTAGGGCCGAGAGGCCCTGGCGCCGCCGGGGAGGCGCCCCGGCCGGGACTCAGGAGGTCTGCTCGACGAGCAGCCGGCGCACCTCGGCGGCCGCCCGCCCGAGGGGCACGTCCTTGCGGTGCGCCACGCCCACGGTGCGGTGCAGCGCGGGCCCGCGCAGCGGGGTGGCCCGCAGCGCGCCGCCGGCGCCGTC
>NZ_JABEMA010000066.1 GCF_013004605.1 Pseudokineococcus marinus | reverse complement strand
CCGGCGAGGCCCGCCCCGAGGCCCAGGCCCGCGAAGGGGTTCGCGCCCGGGGCGAAGAGCGGCGGGCCGCCGACCGGGCCACCGGGAGCGGTGGCCCCGGCCGACCGGGGCGCCGGCACGACGCCGTCCGGCGACGTCGGCGAGGACGACGTCGGGAAGGAGGGCGACGCCGGGAAGGACGGCGTCGTGGGCTCGTGGTCGTCCGCAGCGGTCACAGCGGGTCCTCCGTGGTGGGCGGCGCCGCGGCGCTCGCCGCGGAGGGATCGGTGGCGCCGGCGGTCGGCGCGGGCGCGGGAGCAGGAGCCGGCTCGGGGCTCGCAGCGGTGCCCGTCGCCCCGTCGGCGGCGGTGGCGCCGGCGGCGGCCAGGGCCACGAGCTGCTCCTCCTGGGGCGTGGTCGGCAGCACGAGGGCGTCCGCGGAGACGGAGAGCTGCAGCGCGCCCTCCCCCTCGCCCGCGGTCAGGCTGACGCTGCGCACGAGGAGCGCTCGGGGCAGCTCGACCTGCACGAGCCGCAGCAGCTCCTGCAGCTGGGCGAAGGAGCCGGTGGCGGTGAGGGCCACGGGCACCACCTGGACGCCGCCCGGCACGGCCGGGTCGGTCGGGGCCGGGCTCGTCGCCGCGGTCCCGTCGGCGGAGGCGTCCGCGGGGGCCTCAGTCGGCACGGCCGCCGCGGCGTCGGTCGGCACGTCCGCGGGCTCGGTCGGCGTGACCCCGGTGAGCTGGGCCCCGGCGAGGTCGGACAGCTCGGTGACCTGCCGCAGCAGGGCGGGCAGCTGGGCGTCGGCGGGCACCTGCTCGCGGAGCGCGGCGACCTCGGCCCGGGTGGTCGGCACGTCGCCGAGCTGCTCCTCGAGGCGGCGCACCTGCGCCGTGAGGAGGTCGTTCTGCGCGGCGGTGGAGGCGGTCTGCTCCCGCAGGTCCGCGGCGAGCTGCTGGCGAGGGCCCACGAGGAGCAGCCACGCCGCCGCCACGAGCACGAGGCCGAGCAGGGCGGCTCCGCCGACCCAGGCGGTGGTCCGGGTGAGGCGCATCTCAGCCCACCCCCGCCGTGCTCGTGCCGTCCGGTGCCGGCGCTGCCGTGCTCCCCGCGGCGACGGCGCCGCCGTCGGCTCCCGTGACCGCTGCGCCGTCGGCGCCCGTGGCGTCCTCCGCGTAGCGCCCGGACAGCGCCGCCGCGTCGAGGTCGGCGTGGGCCTGGACGGTCGTGCCGCCCTCGGCGCCCGCCGTCGTGCTGTCGGCCCACGGGTCCTGGACGCCGGGGGTCTCGCCCAGGACGTCGAGCAGGTCGGCCGTGTCGGGGACCGTGGTCCCCTCGAGGGAGAGCGTCACGCCGCCGACGGAGCCGACCGTCGAGGTCGCCGCCGGGTCGACCGGGGCGGCCGCGCCGTCCGCGAGCTGCATCGTCAGCGACGTCAGGCGCATGCCGTCGGGCAGCTGGTTCGCGAGGTGGGCGGAGTAGCGGTACCAGAGCACGTCCTGCGCGAGGGCGGTGTCGCGCGCGGTGGTCAGCGCCGTGCGCTGGGCCTGGAGCAGGGGGACCTCGGCGAACTGGGCCTGCTCGGCCTGCAGCTGCGCCGTGCGCGCCTGCTCCCCGGCGAGCGCCTCCTCCGCGGAGGAGACGCGCGCGCCGGCCAGCACGGTGGCCGCCGCCGCCCCCACGACGACGAGGCCGAGGGCGGCGGCGAGGCCGAGCTGCAGGCGGCGGAAGCGGTCCGCCTCGGCGACGGCGCGCGGCAGGAGGTCGACCGACGGCGCTCCCGTCAGCCGGACGACCTCGACGTCGCTGTCGTCCTGGCGCCGCTGGCCCGGGACGGCGAAGGTCGGCGCGCCGGAGCCGCCGCCGGCGAAGGGGCTCGCGAAGCTCACGCCGCACCGCCCAGCGCCAGGCCGACCGGGACCGCACCGAGGGTGGCGACCTCGGCCGCCGGGCCGTCGTCGCTCGTCGGGCCGACGACGAGGCGCGCGAGCGCGTCGCCGCGGCGGACCGGCAGGCCCACCACCTCGGAGAGCAGGTCGGCGAAGCCGGGCACGAGGGCCGTGCCGCCGACGAGGACCACGCCGCGCAGCGGGTCGCCGCCCTGGGTGGCGGTGTAGTAGTCGAGGGAGCCGCGCACGCCGTCGGCCAGGCGCTCGGCGGCGCGGGTCACGACGTCGGCCGAGCGCGGGTCGCCCACGTCGGCGCGGGCGTCGACGTGGACGCCCTCGTCGCGCAGGAGGCGCCGGGCGTCGTCGGGGTCGAGGCCGGAGGTGACGAGCTCGTCGACGACGCGGTCGCCCCCGCCGGTCAGGACGCGCACGAAGCGCGGGGCGCCGTCGGTGTGGACGGCGACCTGCGTGACGCGGGCGCCGATGTCGACGACCGCCTCGGCGCCCTCGCGGGAGCCGGCCGGGCTGGCGACGGCGCGCAGCGCCGCGAACGGGGCGAGGTCGACGCCCGTGACGCGCAGGCCGGCGGCGCGGACGGCGTCCACGCGGGCCATGACGGCGTCCTCGGAGGCGGCGACGAGGAGCCCGCGCACCGTCGTGGTGCCCTCGCTGGTGCGCTCCTCGACGGGGTGGAAGTCGAGCACCGCCTGGTCGACGGGCATCGGCAGCACGTCGGCCACCTGGAACGGCAGCGCCTTGCGCAGGTCCTCGGGCGGCATCTTGGGCAGGTCGACCGAGCGGACGACGACGCGCTGGGACGCGACGCCCACGGCGACCTTCCGCGACCGGAAGCCGCCGACCGCCCACAGCTCCTTCAGCGCGGCCGTGACGGCGACCCCGTCGAGCACGTCGCCGTCGCGGACCGCCCCGTGGGGAAGGGCGACCGAGGCGAAGCGGACGAGCGCCGGCCCGGCCTTCGTCAGCGCCACCTCCGCGGCGCGCACGCCGGACGTGCCGATGTCGAGGCCGATGCTCGAGCGGGGCACGGGGGCCTCCCGGGAGGTCTGCGCCCGCGGCGCGGGCGGTGGGGGCGACGGGTGGATGCCGTCGAGGCTCCATCGGCACCCCCGCCCGGGCCTTGAGCCGTCCGGGTCGCTCGCACGGCACCCTCGCGAAGGTGACGCTCCCTTCACCCCCGGAGGCCCCGCCCCCGCGGAGGTGACGCCCCCTTCACGCCGGACGCCGCTCAGGCGACGCCGAGCAGGTCGAGGTAGCCGGCGGCCAGACCGGGCCCGGCGGCGACGCCGATGGCCGCGCCGAGGAGCATGAACGGGCCGAAGGGGATGGCCGACTTCCGCCCCGCCCGCCGGGTGGCGAGCAGGACGACGCCGACCAGGCCGCCGACGAGGAAGGCGGCGAAGGCGCCGACGGCGAGCTCGGCCCATCCGAGGTAGCCCAGGTGCATCCCGAGGAGCCCGGCGAGCTTGACGTCGCCGAAGCCCATGCCGCCCGGCTTGGCGAGCGCGAGGCCGAAGTACCCGAGCCACATCACCGCGAGGCCGATGCCGAGCCGCGCGAGTGCCCACCAGTCCGCCTGCAGCGCAGCCGCTCCCACGAGCAGCACTGCTCCGACCACGTAGGACGGCAGGACGATCCCGTCGGGGAGCCGGTGGTGCTCGAGGTCGATGGCGGTGAGCGCCACGGCCACGCAGCCGAGGTAGAGGAACGCCGGCAGCGCGGGCGACCAGCCGACCTGCAGGGCCACGAGGGCGAGCAGGACGGCGGTGCCGACCTCGAGCAGCGGGTAGCGCGGGCTGATGGGCGCCCGGCAGTCGCGGCAGCGCCCCCGCAGCAGCACCCACGAGAGGACGGGCACGTTGTCGCGGGCGCGCAGCCGGTGGCCGCAGCGCGGGCACGCGCTCGGCGGGGACACCACCGACTCCCCCGCCGGCACCCGGTGGACGACGACGTTGAGGAAGGAGCCGACGAGCAGGCCGAGGACGGCGCAGGAGACGACGAGGGCGGTGGTCACCGGTCGGGCTCAGCCGTCGGTGACCCGCGAGACCGTCCACGGGGAGTCGGCGGGGCTGAGGAAGAAGGGCGGCGGCAGGTTGGCCAGGCGCTTGTCGAAGACGTAGTCCTTCACGTAGCCGTTGCTCCCCTGCTTGACGATGCCGCGGTGCTTCTGGGCGATCGTCCCCCGCACGGTGAGCGCTCCGAGCTCGCCGCCCCGGTCGTAGTTCTGGACGACGAAGCTGTGGCCCACGGACAGGACCGCCGCCTCGATGCGCTTCACCGGCGTGCTGAGCAGGCGGGAGCCGGAGGCCGTCTGGGGGTTGTACACCCAGACGAAGCCGTTGGGGATGAGCCCGAGGACGTCCGTGCCCGTGAGGCCGCTCGCGTACTGCAGGTCACCGGTCACGACGACGTCGCGCGCCGTCGCCAGCGTCGTCTGGCCGCTGAGGATGCCGCTGACGAAGGCCGTCCCGTTGGCGCAGCCGTACGTGATCTTCGTCTGCCCCCCGGCGACCTCGTTCGCCAGCGGGTGGCCAGCGGCGGCGCCCGGGCTCGGGCACGCGCCGGGCAGGTCGTCGACGTAGACGAGCGGCGGCACGGCCCAGCTCTGCGCCTGGGTCCGCCGGGACGCGTCGAAGCACCCGGGGGTCGTCGTCGTGGTCTGCGGGCTCAGGACCGTCATGGACGACCCGGTGTAGGTGATCTTCGTCTCCCCCACGTAGGTGCAGCCCGCCGCGCGCCCCTCCGACTGGATGCGCGCCTTGAGGTCGCCGTTGGACCCGGGGAGCTGGAGGACGGGCGCGTACACGGGCTTGGACCCGGCGCTCGTCGGCGACCCGCCGCCCCACCAGCGCGCGGCGGGATCGGGCGCGGGCGTCGTGCCGTCGGCCCAGCCCGTCTCGGTGACGGGGCTGGTGAAGGTCACGGAGGAGCCGCCCGTGATGGCCATCGCGTCGTTGGTGTGGACGGGGCCGGTCAGCACGTCGTTGTAGCCGAAGAAGATGGACTGGCAGGCGAAGTAGACGGTCCGTCCGTAGTCGAGGCTGGCGGACAGCACGCCGCCGCCGTCGACCAGCATGATCGGGGTCGTCGACGAGGCCGTGTAGCGGGAGACGCTGAGCCCGCCGTAGTCGAGCGCGTGCCTCCCTGCGTAGTAGTAGGACCCGCACTTCTGCGCGTAGACGGCGGGGTCGGGGGCCCAGCTCGACCCCGACGGCGGGGACACCAGGCCGCCGGCCGCGTTGACCACCCAGGTGGCGACGGACGTGAGGGGGACGAGCGCCGGGTCGGTGACCTCGAGATCGGTGAAGTAGACGTAGTCGAGGAAGCCCGAGTGGCGCAGGGACGCCGTGAGGGTTCGCCGCTCGCCTCGCGAGACGCCCGTCGCGCGCACCCGGATGACGCCGGACTGAGCCGTCTGCGAGGGCGTCGTCAGGAGCTGGTAGCTGAAGCGTCCCCCGGCCCCGCCGGGCACCGGTGCACCGCCCGCGGCGAAGGCGGGGTTCGCCGGGTCGACCCCGGTGCCTGCGGTCGTGTAGTAGCTGGGGTTGGCCACGAGCCGCGACAGGTAGTCGTCGAGCCCGGCCTGGGCGGCCGCCGTGGCCGTGCGCACGTCCTGGGCGCGCCGGCTGAGGGGGGCGGCGGTCATCGCGGCCATGAGGGCGACGAGGGCGAAGGCCGTGAGGACGCTGACGGCGCCGACCACCAGCACGAGCGCGCTGCCCTGCTCGCGGTCCGCCCTCCGGACGAGCCTGCGGCGCCGGCCGTGGGCGGCGGGCGCGGACACGTCCGCGGGGTCGGACGGCACGGAGGTCGGGACGGGTCGGGGGACGGACGTGGTCATCAGGCCCTCGGGACGGTGTTCGGGCAGGTGACGAGGGTCGTCACCGCGCTGGTGAAGGCGCGACCCGTACCGGTCGCGGTCGAGGACAGCGAGAGCCCCACGCTGCGGACGGCGACCGGGTCGGTCGTCGTCGCGGTGCCCGTGCTGTCGGCGTAGTAGGTGAAGAGCGTCTGACCCGGGCTGGTCCCCCGGAGCAGGCAGGTGGTCCGGGCCGCTGCGCTCGCCGGCGCGATCGTCTCGGTGAGGCAGTCGAGGGCCGCGTCGTAGCGGTAGGTGACGGTCGTCAGCGGGGGGTCCTGAGCCGCCTGCGCAGGGTCGGCGACCCAGGCGGCGTCCTGGACGCTCGCCGTGAAGCGCACCTCCGACGGCGTCGTCGTGAGGAAGGCGGCGGTCGTCTGGGAGGCGGGCGTGGCGACGCGCAGCCGCCGGCCGATGACGTCGGCCGCCAGGCGCACCTCGGCGTTGGTCGTGGTCTTGGCGCGCACCTCCGTCGTCCCGCGGAGCTCGGCGACGAAGACGGAGCCGAGGGCGACGAGGAGCACCGAGGTGATGCCCATGGCGACGAGGAGCTCGACGAGCGACATCCCTGCGTCGCCGCGCGCCCTCCTGAGGACGGGCTCACCTCCGGACAGCACCCCTGCACCGGGTCGAGCGGTCACGTCGGCACCGTCACGGTCACCGACTGGCCCGCCGTGACCGTCGTCGCCGCCGAGGAGCTGAACGACTCGTAGCGCGAGAACTGCCACGGCCCGTCCGGCAGCGGCAGCGCCGTGCCCGACGAGGTGCTGATCGCGAGGGTCGCGGCCCCCGCGCACGCGCTGCCCGTGCCGGGGCGCACGTAGACGGTCGCCGGGAGGGCGCCGCTGCCGCTGTTCGGGCCCTGGAGCACCGCGGTGCCGAAGGGGAGGGTCGCCGTCGGCGACCCTCCCGGCAGGACCACGACGCTGACGCCACCGGCCGTCGACGAGGAGCAGCCGCGGACCTGGTACGTGCCCGGGAAGAGGGCGGTCGCGCGGTGGGTGGTCCCCCCCGGGCCCTCCTGGAGGCAGTCCGCCGACCCCGCCGGGACGGTGGCGCACGACGGGTAGAGGCGCCGGGTGGTGGGCACCGAGAAGGGCGCGTCCAGGGTGAGGGGCATCCCGGTGCGCTGGACGCCCGCGGGGGTCGTCGAGGGGGCCGTCGTGGTGACCGTGATGGCTCCCGACCGGTCGAGGGTCGTCCGCGGCCGGGCGACCCGGCCCGGGACGACGGTGAAGGAGCCCGTCAGCGCGGCCGCGGCCTGGGTGGGGGCGACGTAGCCGCTCAGCGAGGCGGTGGCGAGGTAGGTGCCGGCCGGGGCGTCCGGGAAGGACGCGCAGCCGGTGCTGCTCGTCGTCGCCGTCCGCGTGGCCGTCGACGGTGTCGGTCCGACGAGCGTGATCTGGACGCCGAGGACGCCGGCGCCGTCCGCCCCCGCGACCACGACGGCGACGGCGCCGGGCTGGCCGGTGAGCGCCGGGGAGGTGGGTCCTGGCGACAGCTGCGTGTCGCCGCGCACCGGCTGCGTGCGCCCCATCGCCGGCCAGGTGACGGTCACGCCGACGGTCTTCGTCACGGTGCGCGCCGTCGACACGAGGCAGGCGTCCGCGCCGGCGCCGCTGGAGAGCCAGGCGACGGCTCGCTCGACGGTGTAGGTGGTGCCCTGCTGGGTGACCGCCCGGGTGGTGGTGCCGACCGGCAGGTCGTCGACCGCCACGCCCCGCGCCGCCTCGAGCTCGGCGGTCATGAGCGCGGCCGCCTGGACGCGCTGGCTGTTGCCGCGGGAGAGGTCGAGCGCGCCGATGAGGACGGACGCGACGGCGACGGCGCCGATCGCCAGGACCATCGCGGCCACCACGGCCTCGACGAGCGAGAAGCCCTCGTCCTGCTGCACGTCGGTCCTCCCTAGGTGCTTGGTGCTGCGAGCGGAGCGGTGGACGCAGGAGGCGGGAACCCGGACTACCGGGTCCCCGCCTCATCCGCAGCCGGTCAGGCAGGCGTGCAGCTGGTGACCGGAGTGGCGTTGGCGAAGGTCTTGAGCCCCGTGCCGTCCACGAGCACGTAGCCGTCGGCCGGGTCGCTCGTCCTGACGACCACGCAGTAGGTGCGGTTCACCGTTCCGGACCCGGCCGTGACGCTGTTGCCGGCGCTGAGCTTGCCCGTCGCGACGTCCGCGGTCGCGGTGATCTTCCAGTCCCCGCCCGCGGCGGTGCTCGACGCCGTCGTGGCGAGCGCCGAGTCGACGTAGTAGGCGGCGAACTCCTTGCCGATGACCGACGCGTCGGACTTGGCCGAGGTGAGGCGCGCCTTCGAGCGCTGCGACAGGAACACGGGCACGGCGATCGCGGCGAGGACGCCGATGATGATCATGACGACGAGGAGCTCGATGAGGGTGAAGCCGGCGTCCTTCTCGCGGATCGACTTCTGGATGCGAGCCATCATGGGCTGATCTCCTGGAGGGGATGAGGACGAGTCGCCCGGTGGGCCCGCGCGCGGTTGCGCTTCGCGACTCCTTGCCCCGTCCTCATCGGCCGTGCGGCCTCGACCTTGAGGGGTCAAACCTCCTGCGGGGCTGCGTCACCCGCCTGGCTGCGTGCAGGAGCGCCCTCGTCCACCGGACGAGGGCGCTCCTGGCCGGGCCACGCGACGGGCCCTACTGGATGAGCTCGAAGACGCTGAAGATGGGCATGTAGAGAGCGACGATCATCGCGCCGATGACCGAGCCCAGGACGGCGATCATCAGCGGTTCGATGAGGGAGGTGAGCGCCTCCGTCGTGGCCTCGACCTCCTGGTCGTAGAACTCGCTGATCTTGGCGAGCATCGCGTCGAGGGCGCCGGTGTCCTCCCCCACGGCGAGCATCTGGACGACCATGGGCGGGAAGACCGCGTGGCGGGCGAGGGGGCCGCTCATGGTCTGCCCCTGCCGGACGGCCTCCCGGACGTCGTCGGTCGCCTTCTTGAGCACGGTGTTGCCGGCGGTGTCGCCGACGATCTCGAGGCTCTGGAGGATGGGCACGCCGCACGCGACCATCGTCCCGAGGTTGCGGGTGAAGCGGCTGATGGCGACCTTGCGGAAGAGGAGGCCGAAGACGGGCAGCCGCAGCTTGAGCGGGTCGACGACGGCCCGCACTCCCTCCCGGTGGCGGACGCGACCCCAGACGACGGCCCCCGCGACGCCGAGGACGACGAGGCCGGGGGCGACGGTGCGCAGGAGGTCGCTGAGGACCACGAGCACCTGCGTCGGCAGCGGCAGCTCGCCGCCCAGGTCGCTGAACATCGTCGCGAAGACCGGGACGATGAAGACGAGCATCCCCGCCGTCGCGAGGACCGCCATGACGAAGACGACCACGGGGTACGTCATGGCCGACTTGATCTTGGCGCGGAGCTTCGCCTCGGCCTCGAAGGTCTCGGCGACCTGCAGGAGCACGGCGTCGAGGAACCCGCCGACCTCGCCGGCGCGCACCATGCTCGTCATGAGGGGTGGGAAGACGCGAGGGTGCGCCGCCAGCCCGTCGGACAGCGACGTCCCGGTCTCCACCTTCCCCCGGACGTCCGCGAGCGCCTTCTGCAGGCCCTTCGACTCGCTCTGCTCCGCGAGGATGGACAGCGAGCGGACGAGCGAGAGCCCGGCGCCGACCATGGTCGCGAACTGCCGTGACATGACGGCGAGGTCCTTGAGCGTGACCCGGTCCCCGCCCGGCAGGGTGATCTCCCGGTTGAGCCCGGTCCCCTTCTCGTGCAGCGACACCGGGGCGTAGCCCATCCCCCTGAGACGGGCGACGAGGGCCTCCTCGCTCGCGGCGTCGAGCGAGCCGGTGACGAGGGAGCCCGAGGCGTCCCGGACGGAGTACTCGTAGGTCTTCGTGGCGGTCGCCATCGCTGCTCCTCTCAGGCCCGGCCGCAGAGGCGGGCCAGGTCCGCCGGGTTCGAGCTCTTGTCCATCGCGTGCTCGTAGGTGACCGCGCCCACCCGGACGAGCTCGGCGAGGTGCTGGTCGAGGGAGTGCATCCCGGCCGCGCCACCCGCCTGGAGCGCCGAGGGGAGCTGGTGGGTCTTGCCCTCGCGGATGAGGTTGCGGACCGCCGGGGTCGCCATGAGCACCTCGGTGGCGACGGCCCGGCCGCGGCCGTCGGCGCGCTTGCACAGCGTCTGGGAGACGACGCCCTGCAGGGCGCTCGCGAGCATCGTCCGCACCTGGTCCTGCTGGTCGGCGGGGAAGACGTCGACGACGCGGTCGATCGTCTGCGCGGCGTCCTGGGTGTGCAGGGTGGCGAGGACGAGGTGCCCGGTCTCGGCGGCGGTGAGGGCGATGGAGATGGTCTCGAGGTCCCGCAGCTCCCCGACGAGGATGATGTCGGGGTCCTGGCGCAGGGCGTGCTTCAGCGCGGCGGTGAAGGACCGGGTGTCCTCCCCCACCTCCCGCTGGTTGACCACGCAGCCCTTGTGCTGGTGGAGGAACTCGATGGGGTCCTCGACGGTCATGATGTGGTCGCGCCGGGTGCGGTTGGCGAGGTCGATGATGGCGGCCAGGGTCGTCGACTTGCCCGAGCCCGTCGGCCCCGTCACGAGGACGAGACCGCGGGGCAGGTGGGCGAAGGTCGCGACGGCCGGCGGCACCCCGAGCTCCTCGAGCGCCCGCAGCTCGTTCGGGATGGCCCGGAAGGCCGCCCCGACGCTCCCCCGCTGCTTGTAGAGGTTGA
The DNA here is from genome assembly GCF_013004605.1 of Pseudokineococcus marinus. Taxonomy (GTDB): domain Bacteria; phylum Actinomycetota; class Actinomycetes; order Actinomycetales; family Quadrisphaeraceae; genus Pseudokineococcus; species Pseudokineococcus marinus. The sequence goes on along the minus strand of NZ_JABEMA010000066.1, from coordinate 2,281 downwards.
CGCGGAAGCGACCGACCCCCGGCACCGCGTGGGCCAGGTCGAGCTCGAGGTGCTCCTCGAAGCGCTCGCGGTGCTTCTGCGTGAGCATCCCGTACAGGCCGCGCCGCAGCGCCGCCGGCTCGCAGGTCGGGAACCCCGGGAGGGCGGCGAGCTCGCCGCGCACGCGGACCGTCGGCGGGACGCCGGCGGTCAGGTGCAGGTCCGAGGCCCCCGCGGCCGTCATGGCGACGAGGGCGGCGACGACGTCGACCTCCGGCTCGGGCGGGACGTCGCCGCTGCGCGGCTGCGGCAGGAGGGCGTCGGGCAGGCGAATCGCTCCCGCCACGACCCGCTCGGGCGCCACCGCAGGGCTCGGCGGGGGCGCAGGGGACGGGTCGCCGAGGGGCTGCAGCTCCATGCGCGGGTCATCGGCTGGACGGGCGCGGGCCTTGAGCGGACCCCGCTCTGCGGCAGTCGGCCCTGAGGCCGTGCCATGGTCGACCTCGGTCCGGCTCCGGGGCGACGTGGGCGTCGGCGTGGGCGTGGGCGGCGTCACGCCACGACGCGCAGGACCTCCTCGACCGAGGTCAGCCCCGCGGCGACCTTGGCCCAGCCGTCCGCGCGCAGGCTCGTCATCCCCTCCCCCGCCGCGAGGCGGGCGATGTCGGAGGAGGACGCGCGCTCGACGGCGAGGCGCTCGACGCCCTCGGTGACCGTCATGACCTCGTGGAGGGCCAGGCGCCCCTTGTAGCCGGTGCGCGAGCAGTGCGGGCAGCCGACGGGGCGGTGCAGCACGGGCAGCGGCGTCCCGGGCTCGTGCGGGTAACCGGCGAGCGCGAGCGTGTGCTCGTCGGGCTGGTAGGCCTCCTTGCAGCGCCCGCACAGCCGCCGGGCGAGGCGCTGGGCGAGCACGCAGTCGAGCGCGGACCCGACGAGGAAGGGCTCGATCCCCATCTCGGTGAGCCGGGTGATCGCCGAGGGCGCGTCGTTGGTGTGCAGCGTCGAGAGGACGAGGTGGCCGGTGAGGGCCGCCTCGACGGCGATGGTCGCCGTCTCCGCGTCGCGGATCTCGCCGAGGAGGACGACGTCGGGGTCCGAGCGGAGGATGGAGCGCAGGGCCCCGGCGAAGGTCAGCCCGGCCTTGACGTTGACCTGCACCTGGTTGATGCCGGGGAGCCGGTACTCGACCGGGTCCTCGACGGTGATGACGTTGATCTCGGGCCGGCTGACGATGTTGAGCGTGGCGTAGAGCGTCGTCGACTTCCCGGACCCGGTGGGGCCGGTGACGAGCACCATGCCGTAGGGCTTGCGGTAGCTCGTCGCGTACCGCTCGTGGTTGGCGTCGCTGAAGCCGAGGTCGGCGAGGTCGAGGCTCGCGGTGGAGTTGTCGAGGATGCGCATGACGACCTTCTCGCCCCACACGGTCGGCAGCGTGGCCACGCGCAGGTCGATCTTGCGCCCGTGGTGCACCACGGAGAGGCGGCCGTCCTGGGGCCGGCGCCGCTCGGCGATGTCGATGTCCGCCATGATCTTCAGCCGGGAGATGACGCCCGACTGCACCGAGCGGGGCGAGCGCATGACCTCGTGGAGGACGCCGTCGATGCGGAACCGGACGCGCAGCTCGTGCTCGCCCGGCTCGATGTGGATGTCGGACGCGCGGTCGGTGATGGCCTGGTCGATGAGCAGGTTGACGTAGCGGACGATCGGCGCGTCCTCGACCGCGGCGGCGACGAGGGACAGGTCGTCCTGCGGGTCCACGTCCGCCGAGATCGCCGAGGTGAGGTCGTCGAGGTCGGCGTCCGCGCGGCAGAAGCGCTCGACGGCGGCGGTGAGGTCCTCGCGCGTCGCCACGACGGGCACGACGTCGAGGCCCGTGATGCTCCGCAGGTCGTCGAGGGCGACGACGTCGCCCGGGTCCGCCATGGCGACGACGAGGCGGCGCTCTGCGTCGAGGCCGATCGGCAGCAGGTGGCTGCGCCGGCACAGCGAGGCGGGGACGCGTGCGACGGCCGAGGGGTCCACGGGGTGCTCGGTGAGGTCGACGAAGCCCAGGCCCACCTGGGCGGCCAGCGTCGCGACGAGCTGCGACTCGGTGATGGCCCGGGTGCTGACGAGCGCCTGGCCGAGCCGCTGGCGCGTCGTCTGCTGGTGGATCAGCGCCTCGTCGAGCTGCTCGGGCGTGATGACGCCCTGCTGCACGAGCAGGTCGCCGATGCGGGTGCGGGTCCTCACGCGCGGCCTCCACGGCCCCGGGCCGCGGCCGCCCGGGTGGGGGCGGCGGGGGCGCGGCGAGGGGCCGACG
>NZ_JABEMA010000065.1 GCF_013004605.1 Pseudokineococcus marinus | reverse complement strand
GTCGCGCACGCCGCCGCGCGGCTGCGGTCGCGGCTCCCCGGCGGTGGTGGCGAGGGCGGGCTGGCGGACGACCAGGTCGTGCTGCGCCTGCGGCTGCGCGACGCCTGAGGTCCGCGCACGGGGCCGCGGCCGTCGGCGGTAGCGTGACGGACCCGCACCACTCCGGCGCCCCGCCCTCCGGCGCGGCGGCGCCGCCGACCGGGAGGACAGGTCCGCTGACCACCACCGCGCCCGCCCGCGACCAGCTCCGGCTGCTCGACGTCCAGGCCCTCGACACCCGGCTGTCGCAGCTGGCCCACCGCCGCCGCACGCTCCCCGAGCGCGCCGCCCTGGCCGAGCGCGAGCAGCGCGCCGCCGGGCTGCGCGACGACGTCGTCCGCGCCCGCACGGCCGCGTCCGACGTCGAGCGCGAGGTCGCCCGCGCCGAGAAGGACGTCGACCTGGTGCGCCAGCGCGCCGCGCGCAACCAGCAGCGCCTGGACTCGGGCGCCGTCAGCGCCAAGGACGCCGCGGCCCTCGTCTCCGAGCTGGAGTCGCTGGCCCGCCGGCAGTCCGCCCTCGAGGAGCTCGAGCTCGAGGTCATGGAGCGCCAGGAGGTGGCGCAGACCTCGCTGGTCGGGCTCGAGCAGCTCCTGGCGGAGGTCGACGCCGAGGCCGAGCAGGCTCGCGAGGCGCTGCGGACGGCGGTCACGGAGATCGACCGCGACGTCGAGTCGGTGCGCGCCGACCGCGAGCGCGTCGCCGGCGGGGTCAGCGACGAGCTGCTCGCCCTCTACGAGGAGTCCCGGCGCGAGCACGGCGGCATGGGCGCGGCGCCCCTGCGCGCCCGCCGCTGCGAGGGCTGCCGCATGGAGCAGAACACGGTGGCGATCGGGCGCCTCCGCGCGGCCCCGGAGGACGCGGTGCTGCGCTGCGAGGAGTGCGACCGCATCCTCGTCCGCACCCCGGAGTCGGGGCTGTGAGCGGGCGCCGGCTCGTCGTCGAGGCCGACGGCGGCTCGCGCGGCAACCCCGGGCCGGCCGGGTACGGCGCGCTCGTCAAGGACGGCGGCCCGGCGGGCCCCGTGCTCGCCGAGGTCGCCGAGGCCATCGGGCGGGCCACGAACAACGTCGCCGAGTACGGCGGCCTGCTCGCCGGCCTGCGCGCCGCACGGGAGATCGACCCCGGCGCCAGCGTGCTCGTGCGGATGGACTCCAAGCTCGTCGTCGAGCAGATGTCCGGGCGCTGGAAGGTCAAGCACGCCGACATGCAGCGCCTGTGGCAGGAGGCGCGGGAGGTGTGGCCGCGCGAGCAGGTGCGCTACGAGTGGATCCCGCGCGCGCAGAACAGCCACGCCGACCGCCTCGCCAACGAGGCGATGGACGCCGCCGCGGCGGGCAGGACGTGGGCGCCCAAGCGCATCGCCACCGGGGTGGCGGCGGGGCAGCCGACGTCGGACCGGCCGGACCCCTCGGGTGACGACGGCGACCTCCTGCTCGACCTGTCCGGCACCGCTGACGACGCCCCGCCCGCTCGCTCGGCGGACGACGTCGTCGCCGAGCACGAGGACCCGCAGGAGCTGCGGGCCGCCGACCTCGAGGAGGACGTCATGAGCGCGACGACCACCACCCGGCCCGCCGCCGAGGCGGACGCGGACGCGGCGCCCGCGCGGCGCAAGTCCTACAAGCTCCTCACCGGCCCGGACACCCCCGCCTTCTGCCAGAAGGTCTCCGACCACCTCGACGACGGCTACGTGCTGCACGGCCCGCCGGTCATCACCGTCGTGGGCGGCGAGCTGCACTGCGCCCAGGCCGTCCTGCTGCCGGAGGACCAGCGGTGAGCGGGGCCGGCAGCCCGGACGCCGCGGGGCGCGGGGAGGTCGCCCCCGAGGCGACGCCCGGCGCCGCCGCGCCCGGCCCCGTCGGCGCCCCGCCGGCGGACGGCTCCTACGCGGGCGACGTCACGCCCCGCGAGGCGTGGGACCTGCTCGCCGGCGACGAGCGCGCGGTCCTCGTCGACGTCCGCACCGACGCCGAGTGGGCCTACGTCGGCGTGCCCGACCTGTCCTCGGTGGGCCGTGACGTCCTCGGCGTCCAGTGGCAGCACTTCCCGACGGGCGAGCGGAACCCCTCCTTCCTCGCCGAGCTCGCCGACGCCGGTGTGGGGGAGGGGACGCCCGTCGTCTTCCTGTGCCGCTCGGGCGTGCGCTCGGTCGGCGCGGCGCAGGCGGCGACGACGGCGGGCCTCGGGCCGGCGTACAACGTCCTCGACGGCTTCGAGGGCCCGACGGACGACCAGCACCACCGCGGGGTGCGCGGCTGGCGCGCCGACGGGCTGCCGTGGCGGCAGGGATGACCCCGCCGGGCGGTCCGCACGACGGAGCCGACGACGCCGTCTTCCCGCTCGACCCGGCGGCCGCGGCGTGCGACGACCCGTCGACGGGGGAGGGTGCCCGCCGGCTGCGCCCCGACACCCTCGCCGTCCGCGGCGGTCTCGCGCGCTCGGGCTTCTCCGAGACGGCCGAGGCGCTGTACCTGACGTCGGGGTACGTCTACGGGTCGGCCGCCGAGGCCGAGGCGGCCTTCTCGGGCGACCTCGACCGGTTCGTCTACTCCCGCTACGGCAACCCGACGGTCGCGACGTTCGAGGAGCGCCTGCGCCTCCTCGAGGGCGCGCCCGCGTGCGTGGCGACGGCGTCCGGCATGTCCGCCGTCTTCACGGCGCTCGCGGCGCTGCTGGGGCAGGGCGACCGCGTCGTCGCCGCCCGCAGCCTCTTCGGCTCGTGCTTCGTCATCCTCGACGAGATCCTCCCGCGCTGGGGCGTCGAGACGGTCTTCGTCGACGGCGCCGACCTCGACCAGTGGGAGGCCGCGCTCGCGCAGCCGACGACGGCGGTGTTCTTCGAGACGCCGTCGAACCCCATGCAGGAGGTCGTCGACGTCCGCCGGGTCGCCGAGATGGCGCACGCGGCCGGCGCGACGGTCGTCGTCGACAACGTCTTCGCCACCCCGGTGCTGCAGAAGCCGATGGAGATGGGCGCCGACGTCGTCGTGTACTCGACGACGAAGCACATCGACGGGCAGGGCCGCACGCTCGGCGGGGCGATCCTCGGGCCGGTCGAGCTGCTCACCGGCGGCGTCGAGACGCTCATCCGGCACACGGGCCCGTCGCTGTCGCCGTTCAACGCGTGGGTGCTGACGAAGGGCCTCGAGACGCTGGCGATGCGGGTCGAGCGCCAGGTCGCCTCGGCCGAGCGGATCGCGCGGTGGCTCGAGGGGCAGCCGGGCGTGCGCTCCGTCGTCTACCCCTTCCTCGACAGCCACCCGCAGGCTGACCTCGCCCGCGCGCAGATGAGCGGCGGCGGGACGGTCGTCACGATGACGCTCGACGGCGGCAAGGACGCGGCGTTCCGGCTGCTCGACGCCCTGCGGGTCGTCGACATCTCCAACAACCTCGGCGACTCCAAGTCGCTCATCACCCATCCCGCGACGACGACGCACCGCCGGCTCGGGCCGGAGGGGCGCGCTCGTGTCGGGATCACCGACGGGCTCGTGCGGCTGTCGGTGGGGCTGGAGGACGTCGACGACCTGCTGGACGACCTGGCGCAGGCGCTGCCGGGGTGACGGCCGGGGCGCTCCCGCGCCCGAGAGACCGGGTGGGGGGAGCGGTGTGCTGAGGACGCGGCTGACCGCGTCCTCAGCACACGGCTTCCGTCGTGGGCGCGAGAAGTCCCTCGACCGCGCGACGGGCGCCTCGTAGCGTCCGCGGGTGCCCGCCTCGCCGCACCGCCACGTCGCCCTCGTCACCGGCGCCAACCACGGCATCGGCGCCGCCACCGCTCGGCGCCTCGCCGCCGACGGGTGCGCCGTCCTCCTCACCTTCCACGCCTTCGACGACCCCGAGGCCGAGGAGGGCTCGCGGCGCGCGCACGCCTCCGACGCCGACGGCGTCGTCGCCGCGATCCGCGCCGACGGCGGCACCGCGCTGGCCGTCGCCGCCGACCTCGCCGACGCGGACGTCGTCCCCGCCCTCTTCGACCGCGCCGAGGCCGAGCTCGGCCCCGTCGACGTGCTCGTGCACAACGCGACGGCGTCGCTGCTCGACACCTTCCGCCCGCAGGAGCGCGACTGGGCGGGCCGGCCCCAGCACGGGCTCACGGTCGCGAGCTTCGACCGCCAGCTCGCGGTCGACGCGCGCGCCGGGGCGGCCCTCATCGCGGACTTCGCCGTACGGCTGCAGGGGCGGGGCGGCACGTGGGGACGGGTCGTCACGCTGACGTCCGGCGGCGTCGAGGGCTTCCCCGGCGAGGTGTCCTACGGCGCCGCGAAGGCGGCGCTGGTCAGCCTGACGCTGTCGGCGGCGCTCGAGCTGTCGCGCTCCGGCGTCACCGCGAACGCCGTCCACCCGCCCGTCACGGACACCGGCTGGGTCACCGACGAGGTGCGCGACGCCGTCGCGGCGGACGACCGGTGGATGGGCGTGGCCGAGCCCGACGACCCCGCCCGCGTCATCGCCTGGCTGGCGTCCGAGGCGGCGGACCGGGTGACGGGGAACGTCCTCCGGATGGCCTGAGCGTCGGCGCACAGCCCGCACCGATCCCGGGTCGACCACGCGGAAGAGACGCCGCGGGGCGGTCGTTGCCCCGGGCATGACGACGATCGGACTCATCGGGGCCGGCAACATCGGCAGCACCGTCGCGCGCCTGGCCGTGGACGCCGGCTACGACGTGGTGCTCTCCAACTCGCGCGGCCCGGAGACGCTGGCCGACCTCGTCGGCGAGCTCGGCCCCCGCGCGCGGGCCGCGACGGCGACGGAGGCCGCGGAGGCGGGCGACCTCGTCGTCGTCACCGTGCCGCTGCACGCCTACCGGGACGTGCCGGCCGCGCCCCTGGCCGCCAAGACCGTGATCGACACGAACAACTACTACCCCGACCGCGACGGCCACGTGGACGCCCTCGACCACGCCGAGGCGACGACGAGCGGCCTGCTGCAGCAGCACCTGCAGGCGTCGCACGTCGTCAAGGCCTTCAACAACATCTTCTTCGTCGCCCTCGGCCAGCTCGGTCGCCCGCAGGGCGAGGAGCGCAGCGCGCTGCCGGTCTTCGGCGACCACGCCGGCGCCAAGGGCGAGGTGACGGCCTTCCTCGACGCCATCGGCTACGACGTCGTCGACGGCGGCGGCCTCGAGGACAGCTGGCGCTCGGAGAACGGCCGCCCCGTCTACGTCATGCCGTACGCGACCGACGGCGACGTCACGAAGCCCTCGCGCGCCGGCGCCGAGGAGGTCCGCGAGGCCCTGGCCCGCGCCGACCGCGTCAGCGACCCGCAGCCCGCGCAGGCGGCCCCGCCCAGCTGATCGGCACCGCCTGAGCCCAGTTCCACGACGCCCCGGAGCGCCGCCACGAGCGGCGCGCCGGGGCGTCGTCGTCCCCGGCCGCCAGCGCCCTCGCCGGCCCGCCGGGGACCGTCCGGAGCCCCGCCGTGTAACGGTCGTGTAGCGCGCCGTGAACATCGGATGGCGGGGCCTCAGGGAGGGCGTGCGGAGGGCGATGGAGGGGCTACCGTCCCGCCACCACGACGACGTGGACGACGTCCGGCGACGCACGACGCGCCGGGCGACCCTCAGCCGGAAGGAGCCTGCCGTGAGCCACATCACCACCTTCTACGAGCCGGGCTCCGATACGGGGGGCTGGCGGGGCACGCGCGTCGCCGCCGTCCAGGTCGCCCCGGTGCTGCTCGACCTCGCGGCCAACGCCGCCCGCTCGGCGGCGGCCATCACCGCGGCCGTCCTCGACGGCGCGGACGTCGTCGTCCTGCCCGAGCTCGTGACGAGCGGCTACGTGCTGGCCGACGTCCACGAGGCGCGGTCGGTGGCCATCCCCGCGACCTCCCCGGTGCTCGCCGGGTGGGCCGAGGCCTGCAGCGCCCGGCCGGGCGCCGTCGTCGTCGGCGGGTTCCTCGAGCTCGCCGAGGACGGGCGCCTGCACAACAGCGCGGCCGTCGTCGACGCGACCGGCGTGCGCGCCGTCTACCGCAAGGTGCACCTCTGGGACGCCGAGCGGCACCTCTTCTCGGCCGGCGACGCCCCGCCGCCCGTCGTGGACACGGCGCACGGCCGCGTCGCCGCGCTCATCTGCTACGACCTCGGCTTCCCCGAGTGGCCGCGCACCGCGGCGCTCGCCGGCGCCGACCTCATCGCCGTCCCGACGAACTGGGCGGCCGGCTACCGGCCGCCGGGGGAGCGGCCGATCGGCCAGGTCGCGGCCATGGGGGCGGCGCGCGCCAACCACGTCGTCGTCGCGTGCAGCGACCGGACCGGCGTCGAGCGCGGCGTCGAGTGGAGCGAGGGCTCCGCCGTCGTGGGCGCCGAGGGCTGGGTCCTCAGCGAGGACGTCGCGGGCGAGGGCGTCGCCTGGGCCGTGGTCGACCTGCAGGCCGTCCGCGACCGCCGGCTCGGCCGGCACGGGCACCTGTGGGGCGACCGGCGCCCCGACCTCTACGGCGCGCTCACCGCGCCCCTGCTCCCGCACGCCGACGAGGCCGGCGTCGCGCACGTGCCCGCCGTCCGCGAGCCGGTCGCCCCGCAGAACGGCCCGGAGGTCGGCCCAGAGGTCGGCCCGGAGGTCGGCGCTGTGGTCGGCGTCGAGGTCGCCGCTGCGGTCCCGGCGCCCGTCGAGTGACCGTCGGGCGGGTGCCCGTCACGCACGGTCGCCCGCCCGAGCACCCGCCCGCCGGACCTGCGCGGTCGTCCGTCCGTCCGCCGGGCACCGGCACCCGCACAGCGGACGGGTGCGCCCGGGGCCACGACCCCCGTGGGAGCATCCGCGCCGGGCGTCCGGACGGTCCGGTCCCCTGTCGGAGGAGAGCGCGTGGCCCGGACGACGAGCGCCGACGTCGCGCGCGCCAGCGGCGTCTCGCGCACCACGGTCAGCTACGTGCTCAACGGCCGCCGCGACGCCTCGATATCGGAGGTGACCCGCGAGCGCGTCGTCGAGACGGCGCGCCGGCTCGGGTACGCGCCGTCCGCCGCGGCCCGCGCCCTGCGCACCGGCCGCAGCGACCTCGTGCTCTGCGTGCTGCCCGACTGGCCGATCGGGCCGGTCGTCGACGCCCTGCTCGAGGACCTCACCGAGGAGCTGGCCGCGCGGGGCATGGCCCTGCTCGCCCACCACGGGCGCGACCGCCGTCCCCTCGCGGACCTGTGGCGCGCCGTCGACGTGCGCGCCGTCGTCGGCCTCACCGCGTTCGCCCCCGAGGACGAGGCGGCGATGCGCCGCGCCGGCATCCAGGTGCTGACGACGGCGGCGGCCGAGGGCGGGGGCCGCGCCCCCTTCGCGGGCGACCAGGTGCGTGCCGGTCGTCTGCAGGCCGAGCACCTCGCGGGCACGGGTCGCCGCGCCCTCGGCTACGCCTACCCGGCGGACCGGCGCGTCGTGGCCTTCGCCGACCAGCGGCTCGCCGGCGTGCGCGCCGCGTGCGCGGAGCTCGACCTGCCGGCCCCGGTCGTCCGCGAGGTGGCGCTCGAGACGACGTCGGCGGCCGCGGCCGTGCGCGGGTGGCGGTCGGCGGGCGACGCCGTGACGGGGGTGGCGGCGTACAACGACGAGGTCGCCCTCGCGGTCCTCGCGGGCGTCCGGGAGGAGGGCCTGCGGGTCCCCGACGACGTCGCCGTCGTGGGCGTCGACGACGTGCCCCTGGCCCGGCTCGCCGCGCCGCCGCTGACGACGGTCGCGCAGTCCGTCGACCGGCAGGTGGCCCACCTCGTCGCCCAGCTGGTCGCGGGTATCGACGACGGCGACGCGGACCACGGGCCGTCGGCGGCGCCCTCCGACCTCCTCGAGCTCGTGGTGCGCGAGTCCGCCTGAGCGCGAGCGCGTCCCCGGACGCGGGGGCACCGGATCCAGGAGCCCAGGAGCCCTGGAGGTCAGCGGACGGGGAAGTCCGCGACGTACTGCGGCGTACCGGTGTTCGTGTCGTCCACCTGGCCGCCGACGCCCTCGACGACGTGGCGGATCGTCCCCGCGCCGAGGTTGACGGTGAGCAGGTGGTGCAGCTGGACGCCCGGCGTCGTCGGCGCCTCGAAGCCGTTCTCCGTCACGATGCTCGGGTCGTTCCGGTTGTAGACGTACGACCCGCCTCCGTAGAGGCGGTGCGTGCGCACCGAGTCCGCCACCCGGTAGCCGGGGTAGCCGAGCGTGCCGTCGGGCTGCGTCCAGTCGGCCTGGGTCGGCGGGTCGTACGGCAGCTCGTTCTGGTAGAGCACCACGGTGCCGCGCTCGCCGTTCCAGGTGGTGTTGACCCGCTGGAAGTGCTCGACGAAGAGGCCGGTCGCGGTGACGTCGTCGCCGTTGACGACGGCGCCCTGGCGGCCGGTGTTGACGGCCCAGCGCTCGTCGTCGCCGAGGAAGCCGCCGGAGAAGTCCTCGACGCCGTGGTCGCCGCGCCAGACCCAGGTGTGGTCGACGAGGACGTCGTCGCTGTTGACCTCGAGCGCGGTGTCGACCTTGCCGACGTGGGGCCCGCCGACGCGGAAGAAGACGTCCGACAGGGTCGTCGGGTCGTCGGTCCCGCGGTGCGCCCGGCCCTGGTTCCCCTTCTCCTTGCCGACCTGCAGCAGCACCGGCGACTCGACGGTGCCGGCGTCGAGGGTGACGCCCGCGACGACGACGCCGGGGACGTCGGCGACGGTCATGGGCACGGCGCCGCCGACCGCGGTGAGGGTGGCGTGGCCGAGGCCGAGCACGACGGTGCCGGCCCGCTTGACGGCGATCGTGCGGTCGACGTCGTAGACGCCCGGCGTGAGCAGGAGGTTGCTGCCGCGCGCGAGGGCCGTGTTGATGTCCTTGACGGCGCTGCGGGGCGTGGCGACGTAGAAGGACGACAGCGGCAGGGTGCGCCCCTCGGCCAGGTCCTGCTCCCACGAGGCGCCGCGGGTGCCGCGGTGCGCCGCGGGCACGCGGACCTGGTAGCGGCCTCGCTCGTCCACCCAGAGCCAGGGCTTCTCGCGGCTGAGCGGCGTCTCGTCGAGCACCGTGTACGGCGGCGTGGGGAAGCCCTCCTCGCTCGGGGCGCCCTCGACGCCGGAGAACACCTGGTTCCAGACGCCGTTGGACCAGGAGCCGATCGAGCTGTTGCGGGTGAGCCACTGCTGCTGGGAGCCGTTGACGACGTCGCCCGCGACGGTGTCGGCCATGAAGCCGCCGCTCGCGAACTGCGGCCCGTCGGTGCAGTAGTCCATCAGCGAGAGCGTGCCGCCGGTGACGTGCACGCGGCGCATGGGCGAGGCCTGCGAGACGGCGAAGAAGTTGGCCGTCGAGCGGCAGCCGTCCTGCCCGGCCGCGTTCACGGCGATGTGGAGGTTGGACACGGTGCGCCAGAAGTTGTCCAGCGCGATGCAGTTGGGGCTGCCGTCGGCGTTCGGGCGGCAGCGGTTGTAGACCTCGACCTTGCCGTTGATGGTGACGTCGTCCGGCGAGGCGCCGAGGCCGGCGACCTCGGTGTAGTAGCCGACCTTCACCTGCAGCGGCTCGGCGTCGGTGCCGTAGGTGCCGGGGCGGAAGAGCAGCGCGTAGCGCTCGGTGCCGAACTCGTTGGCGACCTGCTGGGCGTAGACCTCGTCGACCCGGGCCTGGATCTCCGCCGTCGGCATGCTCGGGTCGAAGACCGTGACGTTCCGACCGAGGTCCGACGTGGGGGGCTGCGGCGGCGCTGCGGCCGCGGGTCCGGCGCCGAGGGCGCCGGTGAGCAGGAGACCGGCGGTCAGGGCGGCGGCGCGCCGTCCCGTCCGTCCGGGCCGGGGGTGCTGGTGTCGCAACGTGGTCCTCCTCGTCGAGGGCGTCACCTGGTGACTCGTGTCACCAGCGCGCGGATCGTCGCACGACGGCACGCTCCTGCCCAGGGCCGGCGGTGCTCGGTCCGCCCGCGCACGGCGCCGCGTAGGTTCGGGCCCCTCGACGAGGGGAGGTCGGTGATGGGACGCGACGAGTTCGCCGTGGGACCGGGGGCGGCGCAGGAGCCGCTCGTGCTGGCGCTGGACGTGGGGTCGACGGCGACGCGCGGCGCGGTCCACGACGCGGCCGGGCGACCGGTCGGACGCCGGGCCAAGGTGGCCCACGCCTTCACCACGGGGGCCGACGGCACCTCGGAGATCGACGCCGACCAGGTGGTCGACGAGGTCGCCGACGTCGTCACCCGCCTCCTCGACCACCACGAGGGCCGGCCCGTGGCGGGCGTGGCGCTCGACACCTTCGCCACCTCGCTCGTCGGCGTCGACGCGGACGGGCGCGCGCTCGGGCCCTGCTCCACGTACGCCGACTCCCGCGCCGCGGCGCACGTCGCCCCGCTGCGCGCCGAGCTCGACGAGGCCGCCGTGCAGCAGCGCACGGGCACGCGCCTGCACACGAGCTACCTCGCGCCCCGGCTGCGGTGGCTGGCGGAGACCCGCCCCGACCTCGTCGGCCGGGTGGCCACGTGGATGTCGCTCGGCGAGTACGTCCACCGGCGGCTGCTCGGCACCACCGCGGCGAGCACCCCGACGGCGGCCTGGACGGGCATGCTCGACCGCCGCACGGGCCGCTGGGACGAGGAGCTGCTCGCCGCGAGCGGCGCGACGGCGCAGCAGCTCTCGCCGGTGCAGGACCCGGGCGTGCCGATCGACGGCGTCGACGCCGCCGGCGTGGCCCGCCGCTGGCCGGCGCTCGCGGGCGCCGCCTGGTTCCCGGCCGTCGCCGACGGCCTCTCGAGCAACCTCGGCACCGGGGCGGGCGACGCCTCCGCGATGGCGCTCGCGGCGGCCACGAGCGGCGCGGTGCGGGTGCTCGTGCCCGGCGTGCCCGAGCACGTCCCGGAGGGGCTGTGGTGCTACCGGGTCGACGTGCGGCGCAGCCTGCTCGGCGGCGCCGTCAACGACGTCGGCCGGCTCGTGGCGTGGGCTCAGGCGACCCTGCGGCTGCCCGAGGACGACGCGGCGCTCGACGCCGTCCTCGCCGCCGACCCCGACCCGCGGACGCCGGCCGTCGTGCCCTTCCTGTCCGGCGAGCGCAGCACCGGCTGGGCGGCGAGCGCCCGCGCCGTCGTCGCCGACGTCTCCGCGGGCACGACGCCCGAGGCGCTCTTCCGCGGCAGCGCCGAGGGCGTCGCGACGACGTACGCCCGCGTCGTCGAGCAGCTCGTCGAGGTGGCGGGCCGCCCCGAGCGCCTCGTCGCCTCGGGGCGCATCACGCAGGGCCTGCCGCACCTGCTGCAGCTCGTCGCCGACGCCATCGGCGCGCCCGTGGAGCGGGTCGACCTCAAGCGGACGACGCTGCGCGGCACCGCGCTGCTGGCCCTCGAGGCGCTGGCGCCCGACGTCGCCCGCGCCGACCCGCCGGTGGCGGGCGTCTTCGAGCCCAGGGGCGAGCGGGAGGGGCACTACGCCGCCGTCCGGGAGCGCTTCGACGCGCTCTACGACGTCGCGCGGGGGCGCTGAGCCCCGGGCCGACCGGGAGCGGTGGACGTGTTCGACGCTCGTGACCGTGCACGGTCACGAGCGTCGAACAGGTGTGGCGGGGTTCAGGCCGGCCGCACGGCGAGGGCCGCCACGGCGGCGACGACGACGAGCGGCACGAGCACGAGCCCGCGGGCGGCGAAGCGCCACCAGTCCACGGGCACCCCCGCCTCGCGGCACGCCCGCGCCCACAGCAGCGTGGCCAGGCAGGCCCACGGCGTGACGAGCGGGCCCAGACCGACGCCGACGAGGAGGGCGACGACGCGCTCCGGGCTCCCGGCGACGGGCTCCAGGGCCAGGTAGGCGGGCAGGTTGTCGACGAGGTTGGCGCCGACGGCGCCGACGGCCGCCAGGCGCAGCAGCCCGGCGAAGCCCTCGCCGTCCCCGGCGGCGCTCGCCAGGGGCGCCGTGAGGCCGTGCTCGCCGGCGGCGGCCACGAGGAGGAAGAGGCCGAGGACGCCGACGAGGAGCGGGAGGTCGGTGAGGCCGCGGAGCGAGGCGCGGCGGCGGACGGCCGCCGCGAGCAGGGCCGCGGCCGCCACGAGGGCGGGCACCTCGACGGGGACGCCGACGAGCGGCAGAAGCGCCAGGGCGGGCGCGAGCAGCACGCACACGACCGACGCGAGCACGAGGTCGCCGCGGTCCGCGGTGACCGGCGGCGGCACGAGCGCCGGGTCGTAGCGGCCGCGCAGCGCCGGCCGTCCGAGCAGGGCGAGGACCGCCACGGTGACGAGCACGCCGACGACGGCGGGCGCCAGCGCGAGCCGCAGGAACTGCCCCTCCCCGCCGGGGAGACCGGGACCGGCCACCGCGAGGAGGTTGGTGAGGTTGGCCACGGGCAGCAGCAGCGACGCGGTGCTGGCCAGCCAGACCGTCGTCATCGCGAGCAGCATCGGCGGGGTGCCGGTGCGCCGGGCCAGGACGAGCACGACCGGCGTCAGCAGCACCGCGGTGGTGTCGAGCGACAGGACGGCGGTGCACGCCGTCGCCAGGGCGACGACGGACAGCCACAGCACCCACCGCCGTCCGCCCGCGAGGACGGCGAGGCGCGCAGCCGCGGCGGCGAAGACGCCCGCGCGGTCGGCGAGCGTCGCCACCACGGTGATGCCGAGCACGAAGAGCAGCACGGGCGCCGTCCGCCCGACCACGTCGCGGGCGCCGTCCTCGCTCAGCGCGCCGCTCACCACGGCCAGCGCGCCCGCCCCCGCGAGCAGGAGCCAGACGCCGCCGCGCGCGGACGGGCGCGGCAGGGCGGTCCTCACGTCAGCACGGGGCCGTGGGCGCGGCGGTGCGCCACC
>NZ_JABEMA010000064.1 GCF_013004605.1 Pseudokineococcus marinus | reverse complement strand
CCGGCGGCGGACGACGTCCCCGGCGCGGGCGCGAGGAGCGCGGCGCCAGGGCGGCGGCACCGTAACCCGTCTGACCGGTCGGTCCGGTTGGTCGCAGGTGTCCCGTCGGTGGCGGGGAGGTGACCGTGCGCCCCCCGCGCCGGCGGCCGAGCGGGCGGTCGGGCGGGCGGTCGGGCGGGCGGTCTGCGGCGGCGGGACGGCGTGCGTAGGTTGACGGCCATGCCGTCCGCGCCCGACGCCGTCCCCGACCCCGGCGACCGGCGAGACGACGGGCGCGAGGACTCGCCCCTGCTGTTCCCCGGCACCCGGCTGCACGTCGTCACCGGCAAGGGCGGCACGGGCAAGACGACGACGGCCGCCGCGCTGGCGCTGGCGCTCTCCCGGGGCGGCCGACGGGTGCTCCTGTGCGAGGTCGAGGACCGCCAGGGCGTCGCGCGCCTGTTCGGGCTGCCGCCGCTGCCCTACGAGGAGCGCACGATCGCGGCCACCCCGGGGGGCGGCGAGGTCGTGGCGCTGGCGATCGAGCCGCGGGCGGCGCTGCTCGAGTACCTCGACCTCTTCTACAAGCTGGGCCGGGCCGGGCGGGCGCTGGACCGGGTGGGCGCCATCGACTTCGCCACCACGGTCGCCCCCGGCGTCCGCGACGTCCTGCTCACCGGCAAGGTCTACGAGGCGGTGCGCCGCCGCGGGCGCGGGAGGGGCGCCGAGCGCGAGCACACCTACGACGCCGTGGTCCTCGACGCGCCGCCGACGGGGCGGATCGGCCGCTTCCTCAACGTCAACTCGGAGGTGTCCGGCATCGCGCGCGTGGGGCCGGTGGCGACGCAGGCCGAGTCGGTCATGCGGGTGATGCGCTCGGCGGCGACCCGGGTGCACCTCGTCACGCTGCTCGAGGAGATGCCCGTGCAGGAGACCGTGGACGGCGTCGCCGAGCTCGAGGCGGCGCGGCTGCCCGTCGGCGCCGTCGTCGTCGACCAGGTGCGCTCGGACACCCTGCCGCTGGAGCTCCTCGACGACGCCCTCGCCGGCCGCGTGCCGGCCTCGGCGGTGCGCGACGGGCTCGTGGAGGCGCGCGTGGTGCGCCGCGACGCGTCAGGGGCCGGCGTCGTCGAGGGGCTGCTCGCCGAGGCGGCCGAGCACGACGAGCGCCTGGCGCTGCAGGACCGCGAGCAGGAGGCCCTCGTCGCCACCGGGCGACCGCTCGTCGAGCTGCCGCTGCTGCCCGGCGGCGTGGACGCCCGCGGGCTGGAGGTCCTCGCGGACCGCCTCGTCGAGCAGGGGCTGGCGTGAGCGCCGCTCCCGGGCGCGCGCCGTCGGGGCCCGCCGGCCCGGTGCTCGACGTCGACGCGCTCCTCGACGACCGCTCGACCTCGGTGCTCGTGTGCTGCGGGAGCGGCGGGGTCGGCAAGACGACCACGGCGGCCGCGCTGTCGGTCCGCGCCGCCGAGCGCGGGCGCCGGGTCGTCGTGCTGACGATCGACCCGGCACGGCGGCTCGCGCAGTCGCTCGGCCTGGCGGAGCTCGACAACACGCCCCGGCGCGTGGAGGACGTCGGCGCGGCGGCGGGCGGCAGCCTCGACGCGATGATGCTCGACATGAAGCGGACCTTCGACGACGTCGTCGAGGCCCACGCCAGCCCCGAGCGCGCCCGCGCCATCTTCGACAACCCCTTCTACGAGGCCATGTCGTCGTCCTTCTCGGGCACGAGCGAGTACATGGCCATGGAGAAGCTCGGCCAGCTGCGCGCCCGCGCGAGCGTCCCCGGCGGCGACGGCAGCGAGCCGTGGGACCTCGTCGTCGTCGACACGCCGCCGAGCCGGTCGGCGCTGGACTTCCTCGACGCCCCGCGCCGCCTGTCGAGCTTCCTCGACGGGCGCTTCATCCGCCTGCTGCTGGCGCCGGCGCGCGCGGGCGGGCGGGCCTACGTGCGGGTGCTGTCGGGGGCGGTGAGCTCGGTGACCGGGGCCCTGTCGCGGATCCTGGGTGCCCAGTTCCTCGACGACCTGCAGTCCTTCGTCACGGGGCTCGACGCCGTCTTCGGCGGCTTCCGCGACCGCGCCGAGCGCACCTACGCGATGCTCGCGGGCCCGGGGACAGCCTTCCTCGTGGTCGCGACGCCCGACGAGGACGCCCTCCGGGAGGCCGCCTACTTCGTCGAGCGGCTCGGCGCCGACGGCATGCCCCTGGCCGGGCTGGTGCTCAACCGCGTGCAGACGACGGCGCTCCCCCGGTTGTCCGCCGAGCGCTCCTGGGCCGCGGTCGTGCACCTCGAGGGGCGCACGGCCGACGACGAGGAGGACGGCACGGCCCCCGAGGCGCTCTCGCGCGGCGAGCACGCCCTCGCCGCGGGGCTGCTGCGCCTGCACGCGGCGCGGATGTTCCGGCTGGAGCGCGAGCAGGAGCTCGCGGCGCGCTTCGGCCGCGAGCACCCGGGTGTGGCCGTGGCGCAGGTGCCGGCGCGACCCCGCGACGTGCACGACCTCGAGGGCCTGCGCGCCGTCGGCGACGACCTCGGCGGCGCCGCGTGAGAGGCCGCCTGAGCGGTCTCCGCGCCGGCTAGCCGCGGACGACGGACAGCCGCGGCGCCGGGACGCCAGCGGCCGCGCGGTGCTCGTCGCGGGCGGCGAGCAGGACCTGGGTCCACGAGGTGACGTCGGGGCGGCGGCGCAGCAGGGCGCGGCGCTCGCGCTCGGTCATCCCGCCCCAGACGCCGAACTCGGTGCGGCTGTCGAGGGCGTCGGCGAGGCACTCGGTGCGCACGGGGCAGGAGCGGCAGACGAGCTTGGCGACGTTCTGCTCGGCGCCGCGCACGAAGAGGGCGTCCGGGTCGCCGCCGCGGCAGGCGCCCTCGTCCATCCAGCTGCGATCCACGGACGTCGTGCCGGTCACGGCCTGCGCCGCGCTCGTCATGGCGGTCATCGCCACACCCCTCCCCCGGTGCCGCGGCGTCCCCGGCCCGCTGCTGGGCGGGCGCCGCACCGCGACCGTAGGCGCGGCGCGGGGCGCCGCGACAGGGCACCGGGGGACCACCTGGGGACCAGATCTGCACCGTCGCCCACGGGTCGCGGGCTAGTCAGGACGGACTAGTCACCGCACGGCGCCTGGGTTCTCACTGCCCCCGTCTCGCCCGTACGGGCGACGGCGCGGGCACGGCAGGGGGTCGGCGCACGACGCGGGAGCGCCGCTGCCCGGGCCCGTGCGGCGGCCACGTACCCTCGGTGGTATGGCAGGACGACCGAGCAGCCCGCCCGGGGCCGACGCGCCCCGGGAGACCCCCGACGCGCGCCCTCCCCGCCGCACCCGCTCCGCCCGCGCCACCGCGGCCGGGTCCGCCGGCTCGGTCGGGACCGGTCTGGCCACGCTCGTCGGCGGCGGCGTCGTCGCGGGCCTGCTCGTCGCCGGGCTCGCCGTCCCCGTCGTCGCCACCGCGGGCGCCGGCGCGGACGCCGCCGTGGACATGTTCGAGGACCTGCCCACCGAGCTCGACCCGTCGGCGATGCCGGTCCGCTCGACGATCCGCTACGGCGACGGCTCGGTCATGGCGATGTTCTACTCCGAGAACCGCGTCGTCGTGCCGCTCGACGCCATGGCCCCCGTCATGCGCGACGCCGTCGTCGCCATCGAGGACTCGCGCTTCTACGAGCACGGCGGCGCCGACCCGCAGGGCATCGCGCGCGCCTTCGTCAACAACGTGACCGGCGGCGGCACGCAGGGCGCCTCCACGCTGACCCAGCAGTGGATCAAGAACGTCCTGCTGCAGCAGGCCCGCGAGGTGGGTGACGAGGAGGCCGTCGCCGCGCTGACGTCGGCCAACGAGGCGCGCAAGGTCCGCGAGATCCGCCTCGCCATCGCCGCGGAGGAGAACTACTCGAAGGACGAGATCCTCGAGAACTACCTCAACATCGCGCTCTTCGGCTCGAACACCTACGGCGTCGAGGCGGCGTCGCAGTACTACTTCGGCCACCCCGCCTCCGAGCTGTCGCTCGAGGACGCCGCCCTGCTCGCCGGGATGATCCAGAACCCCTCGCTGTACGAGCCGACGCGCAACCCCGAGGGGGCGCAGAACCGCCGCGACGTCGTCCTGGCGCGCATGCTCGAGCTGGGCAAGATCGACCAGGCGCAGCACGACGCGGCCGTCGCCGTGCCGATCGACGCCCAGCTCGTCATCACCCCGCCGCCGCTGGGCTGCGCGAACGCCGCCGGGTCGGCGTACTTCTG
This sequence comes from Pseudokineococcus marinus, assembly GCF_013004605.1. Lineage (GTDB taxonomy): Bacteria > Actinomycetota > Actinomycetes > Actinomycetales > Quadrisphaeraceae > Pseudokineococcus > Pseudokineococcus marinus. Next base: position 8,668 of record NZ_JABEMA010000064.1, on the reverse strand, counting down.
CGACTACGCCGTCAAGACCGTCCTCGCGGACCCGGCCTTCGGCGAGACGCGCGACGACCGCATCGCGACGCTCTACCGCAGCGGCATCGACGTCACGACGACGCTCGACATCCCCAAGCAGTACGAGGCCGAGCAGGCCGTGCAGGACACCGTCCCCGCCGACGACCCCTCCGAGGTCGGGGCCTCGATCGTGTCGGTCGAGCCCGGCACCGGGCGCGTGCTCGCGATGGCGCAGAACCGCCGCTACGTCACGACGGAGACGAGCAGCCCCGCCGAGACGAACATCAACTACAACACCAACTACGAGATGGGCGGCAGCAGCGGCTTCCAGCCCGGCTCGAACTGGAAGCCCTTCACCCTCGCCACCTGGCTGAAGGACGACCACACCCTCCGAGAGGTGGTGCCCGCCGCACGGGAGGAGACGGTCATCCCGCTCTCCCGCTTCACCAGCTGCGAGGGCCGCCTCGTCGGGGCCCCCTGGGACGTGAAGAACAGCGAGGGCTCCGGCACGGGCCGGATGTCGGTGATCCAGGCGACCTACGACTCCGTCAACACGGCCTACGCGTCGATGGCCGAGGAGCTCGACCTCTGCGCCATCCGCGACACGGCGGAGAGCATGGGCGCCCGCCCGGCCAACCTGGAGACGCTGCCGCGGCTGCAGACGAACCCGGCCAACGTGCTCGGCTCCAACGAGGTGGCGCCCATCACGCTCGCGGCCGCCTACGCGACCTTCGCCAGCAGCGGCACCTACTGCCCGCCGCGCCCGCTCGAGACCGTCTTGGACCGCGACGGCCAGCCCCTGCCCTTCACGGTCGGCTCGTGCACGCAGCCGCTGGCCAGCGCGGACCACTCCAGCGCCGACATCGCCAACACCGTGACCTACGCCCTCGAGAACGTCTTCACCGAGGGCACCGCCTCCCGCGTCGGGCGCCCCGACGGGCGTCCGGCCGCGGGCAAGACGGGGACGACCGACGGCACCGTGCAGACGTGGTTCAGCGGGTACACCCCCCAGCTGGCGACCACGGCGTGGGTCGGGCAGCCCGTGACGACCCAGGTCGACGGCCGGCCCAACTCGCTGAGCCGGGAGGACATCGACGGCAACGGCCGCCGCAGCGTCTACGGCTCGACGTACGCGGCGCCGATGTGGCGCGACTACATGGAGGGAGCGCTCGCCGGGGCGCCCGTCCTCGACTTCCCGCCGCCGGCCTGGGACCTCGTCGGCAGCGCGCGGTCGACGAGCTCTTCCTCCTCCAGCAGCTCCTCGTCGTCCTCCTCCTCCGACGACGACGGCAGTGACGACGACGGCAGTGACGACGACAGCGGCGACGACGACTGAGGCGTCGCCCGCAGCGCCGAGGGCGCCCCACCCGCACGGGTGGGGCGCCCTCGCTGCGTCAGGGGGCGTGCCCCGGGGTGGCGCTCAGCCCTGTTGCAGCTGCCTGCGCACCTCGGCGGCGACCCGGCCGCCCTCGGCCAGCTGGCCGACGCGGGGCCGCACGGCGCCCATGACGGAGCCCATGGCCCCCATGCCGGTGCGGCCGGCGGCGGCCGCCGCGGCGACCTCCTCGGCGACGAGGGCGCTGAGCGCCTCGTCGCCAAGCTGCGCCGGCAGGTACTCGGCGATGACGGCCTCCTCGGCCGCCTCCCGCTGGGCGCGCTCGGCCCGGCCGGCGTCGGCGAAGGCGGTGGCGGACTCGCGCCGCTTCTTGGCCTCCGAGCGCAGGACGGCGAGCACCTCGTCGTCGGACAGCTCGCGGGCGCTCGTCCCGGAGACCTCGGCGGTGCGCAGGGCCGTGAGGACCGAGCGGAGCGTCGTCGTCCGCAGCTCGTCACGGGCCCGCATCGACGTCGTCAGGTCCTCGCGGAGCCGGGCGGCCGTGCCCCCGCCGTCGGCGCCGTGGGTGCCCTCGCTGGGTGCGCTCATGGTGGTGATCACAGCACACTGGCCCGCGTGACGTCCTCCTCGATGCCCTCCGCCCGCGCTCGGCCCCGTTCCGGTGCGGCGGCCGCCGCGCGAGGAGCGGCGCTGGCGCTGGCCGGGGTGACGGGCGCGGGCCTGGCCGCCCTGGCGTGGGGCGCCGGGTACGAGGTGCGCGCGCCGCGCCTGCGGCGCGTCGAGGTGCCCGTCCTGCCGCCGGGGGCCCGCCCGCTGCGGGTGCTGCACCTGTCCGACCTGCACATGACGCCGGACCAGCGCGTCGTCCCCCGCTGGGTGGCGGGGCTCGCCGACCTCGAGCCCGACCTCGTCGTCGACACCGGCGACAACCTGGCGGCGCTCGACGCGGTGCCGGCGGTCCTGCGCTCCCTCGACCGCCTCCTCGACCGGCCGGGCGTCTTCGTCCTCGGCAGCAACGACCGGTACGTGCCGGGGCGCGTGAACCCGCTCGGCTACCTCGGCGGCCCCTCCCGGCTCGCCCCGCGCCGGCAGCCCCTGCCCACGGAGGACCTCGTGCGGGGCCTCGTCGACCGCGGCTGGGTCGACCTCGACGACGCGCGGACGACCCTCGAGCTGGGCGGCCTGCGCGTCGACCTCGTCGGCGTCGACGACGCCCACATCGGCCTCGACCACTACGACGCCGTCCGCGCGCCCGCCGACCCCTCCGCCGACGTCTCGCTCGGCGTGATGCACGCCCCCTACCGGCGCGTGCTCGACCCCATGGCGCGCGACGGCCTCGACCTGCTGCTCGCCGGCCACACGCACGGCGGGCAGGTCTGCGTCCCCCTCCTCGGGGCGCTGGTGACGAACTGCGACCTCCCCCGCCGCTGCGCGAGCGGCCTGCACCGCTGGCGCGCCGGGCACGGGCCGGTCGCCCCCCCGGCTCCTGAGGGCGCCAGGGCGGACGAGCGGGCGGACGAGACCTGGCTGCACGTCTCCGCGGGCCTCGGCACCTCGCCGTACGCGCGCGTCCGCTTCGCCTGCCCGCCGGAGGCCACGCTCCTGCGGCTGGTGCCGCGCGCCGGCTGAGGCCGGCGCAGCACCGGCCCGGCCCGGGGACGACGACGGCCGGCCTCCCTGGTGGGAGACCGGCCGTCTGGTGGTCGGGGTGACAGGATTTGAACCTGCGACCTCCTCGTCCCGAACGAGGCGCGCTACCAAGCTGCGCCACACCCCGGTGGAGCGGGGCAAGCCTAGCCGAGGCCGGGGGGTGCCCCGCACACCCGGTGGCGGGGCGTCCGCGACGTCAGGCGGCGGACAGCTCCGCGGCCACGAGCTCGGCGATCTGGGCCGTGTTGAGCGCCGCGCCCTTGCGCAGGTTGTCGCCGCAGACGAAGAGGTCGATGGCGTTCGGGAAGTCCAGCGACTGGCGCAGGCGCCCCACGAACGTCGGGTCGGCGCCCACGACGTCGGCCGGCGTCGGGAAGTCGCCCTGCTCGGGGTCGTCGACGACGACGACGCTCGGCGCCTCGACGAGGGCCTGGCGGGCGTCCTCGACCGTCAGCGGCCGCTGGAAGACGGCGTGCACGGCGAGGGAGTGCGTCGTCACGACGGGCACCCGCACGCACGTGGCCGAGACCTTGAGGTCGGCGATGCCGAGGATCTTGCGGGACTCGTTGCGGACCTTGAGCTCCTCGCTCGACCAGCCGCCGTCCTTGGGCGAGCCCGCCCACGGCACGACGTTGAGGGCGAGCGGCGCGGGGAACGGCGACGGCACCGAGCCGAGCTTCTCCTCCAGCGCCCCGCGGACGTCGCCCGAGCGCTGCCCGAGCGTCCGGTCGCCGCCGACGACGGCGAGCTCGTCGTAGAGCCGGTCCACGCCGGGCTGCCCCGCCCCGGAGGCCGCCTGGTAGGAGGCGACGACGAGCTCGGTGAGGCCCCACCCGTGGTGGAGGGCGCCGAGCGCGTCCATCATCGTCAGCGTCGTGCAGTTGGGGTTGCTGATGATCCCGCGGGGGCGGTTGCGCACCTGCGCGGGGTTCACCTCGGGCACGACGAGCGGGACGTCGGGGTCCATGCGGAAGGCGCCCGAGTTGTCGACGACGACGGCGCCGCGCTCGACGGCCACCGGTGCCCACTGCGCGGAGACCTCGTCGGGCACGTCGAACATGGCGACGTCCACGCCGTCGAAGACCTCGGCGGTGAGCTCCTGCACGACGACGTCCTCGCCGCGGACCCGCAGCACCGTGCCCGCGGAGCGGGCCGACGCGACGAGGCGGATCTCGCCCCAGACGTCCTGGCGCTGGGACAGGATCCCGAGCATCACGGTGCCGACGGCGCCCGTGGCGCCCACGACGGCGAGGGTCGGGCGCCGCCCGCTGGTGCCTCCCGCGCGCGTGCTCTCCGTGCTCTGGCTCATCGGCCGGTCCCTCCGTAGACGACGGCCTCGCCGTCGCTGCTGTCCAGGTCGAAGGCCGTGTGCAGCGCGCGGACCGCCGTGTCGAGGTCGTCGGCGCGCGTCACGACCGAGATGCGGATCTCCGAGGTGGAGATCATCTCCATGTTGATGCCGGCGCTGCTCAGCGCGCGGAAGAACTGCGCCGAGACGCCCGGGTTGCTGCGCATGCCCGCCCCGACGAGCGACAGCTTGCCGATCTGGTCGTCGTACTGCAGGGAGGAGAAGCCGACGCGCTCCTGGATGGCCGTGAGGCGCTGGACGGCGCGGGCGCCGTCGTCCTTCGGCAGGGTGAAGGACACGTCGGTCCGCCCCGTCGTCGCGGCGACGTTCTGGACGATCATGTCGATGTTGACGCCCTCGGCGGCCACGGCCTCGAAGATCTCGGCGGCCTTGCCCGGGTTGTCGGGCACCCCCACCACCGTGATCTTCGCCTCGCTGCGGTCGTGCGCGACGCCCGAGATGATCGCCTGCTCCACGGGGAGGTCCTCCATCGATCCGGTGACGGTGGTGCCGGTCTTGCTCGAGAAGCTGGAGCGCACGTGGATCGGCACGCCGGAGCGGCGGCCGTACTCCACGCAGCGCAGCATGAGGACCTTGGCCCCGCACGCGGCGAGCTCGAGCATCTCCTCGTACGTGACGGTGTCGAGCTTGCGGGCGCTGGGGACGATCCGCGGGTCGGCGGTGAAGACGCCGTCGACGTCGGTGTAGATCTCGCAGACGTCGGCCTCGAGCGCCGCGGCGAGCGCGACGGCCGTGGTGTCCGAGCCGCCGCGGCCCAGCGTCGTGATGTCCTTCGAGGTCTGGCTGACGCCCTGGAAGCCCGCGACGATGGCGACGTGGCCGTCGTCGAGGGCGTCGCGGATGCGGCCCGGCGTCACGTCGATGATGCGCGCGCGGCCGTGCACGGAGTCGGTGATGACGCCGGCCTGGCTGCCGGTGAAGGAGCGCGCCTCGAGGCCCAGGTTGGCGATGGCCATGGCCAGCAGCGCCATCGAGATCCGCTCGCCCGAGGTGAGCAGCATGTCGAGCTCGCGGGCCGGCGGGAGCGGCGAGACCTGGCGGGCCAGGTCGAGCAGCTCGTCGGTGGAGTCGCCCATGGCCGAGACGACGACGCAGACGTCGTCCCCGCGGCGGCGGGTCTCGGCGATGCGGCGCGCCACCCGCTTGACGCCCTCGGCGTCCGCGACGGAGCTGCCGCCGTACTTCTGCACCACGAGCGCCACGGGGCCGGAGTCTAGGGGGGCGCCCGCGGCCGCCCCGGGACCGTCCAGCCCCCGGGCGCCCGGGTGAGGCCCCTCAAGAGCCCGCCGCCCCCGCCGACAAGAAGGGCATGTCGTCGCTGCGCGCCCGGACCGGGGGCATCCGCGCCCGGGTGACCCTCCTGCTCGTCGGCGGCGTCGGCGCCGCCTCGCTCGTCGTCGGCGGCGTGGGGGCGCTCGCCGCCGAGCGCACCGGCGCGGCCGTCCGCGACGAGGTGGACGCCCTCACCGGCCAGCAGCTCGACCGGGTCACGGACGGCGTCGTCGACGTCGTCTCCACCCAGGGCGACGCCGTCTACCAGAAGGTCTCGAGCGACCTCGAGGTGGCGCGAGACGTCCTCACGCGGGCCGGCGGGCTGCGCACCGGCGGCGGCACCACCACGTGGGAGGCCGTCGACCAGGTGACGAAGGAGGCGACGACGGTGCGCCTGCCCTCGGCGCTGGCCGGCACCACGCCGCTCGGGCAGAACGCCGACCCCGCCGTCCCGACGCCGGTGGTCGACGAGGTCGTGCGCCTCGTCGGCGGCAGCACCACGCTGTTCCAGCGGATGCCCGACGGCAGCATGCTGCGGGTGGCGACGACCGTGGAGACCACGGAGGGCCGGCGCGCCATCGGCACCTACATCCCCGCCCTCGGCGCCGACGGCGCCCCCAACCCCGTCGTCGCCGCGGTCGAGGCGGGCGAGACCTACCGCGGCACCGCCTTCGTCGTGAACGCCTACTACGCCACCGCCTACGAGCCGCTCCTCGACGAGCGCGGCGAGCTCGTCGGCATGCTCTACGTCGGCGTCCAGCAGGAGACCGTGCCCGCGCTGCGCGAGTCCCTGCTCAGCACCCGCCCCGGCGAGAACGGCCACGTCGAGGTCCTCGCCGGGACGGGCGAGCGCGCCGGCACCCTCCTCGTGAGCGACCGCGAGGGCGCGACGAGCGCCGCCGACGTCCTCGACGCCGACGGGCGCCCCTACCTCGTGGACGCCCTGGCCACCGCCACCGCGCTCGGCCCCGACGAGACGGCGACCCTCACCTACCGCGACGCCGCCACCGGCGACCACACCGTGCGGCTCGCCTACTACGAGCCGTGGGACTGGGTCATCGCCGTCGACGCGCAGGACGGCGACTTCGCCGGCGCGGCGATGCGCGTGGGCGACGGGACCCGCGCGCTCATGCTGACGATCGCCCTCGCCGGGCTCCTCGTCCTCCTGGCCGCCGCCGCCGTCGCCGGCGTCGTGGGCGCCCGCATGACCCGGCCCCTGGAGCACCTGCGCCGCAGCATGGACGACCTCGCGTCCGGCACGGGCGACCTCTCGGCCCGGCTCGACGAGGACGCGCCCGGCGAGGCGGGCGCCCTGGCGCGCGCCTTCAACGCCTTCGCCGCCCGCGTGGGCGCGACGGTGGACGGCGTCGTCCGCGTCTCGGGCCGCCTGCAGGGCACCTCCCGCCAGGTCGCCTCCATCGCCGACGAGCTCGGGAGGACCTCGCACGCGGCGAGCGAGCAGGCGCAGAGCGCCGGCGGGTCCGCGGGCAGCATCAGCAGCGACGTCGCCGAGCTGGCCTCGGGCGGCCGCGAGATGTCCGAGGCCGTCCTGGAGATCTCCCGCAACGCGGGCGAGGCCGCCGGCATGGCCGAGGACGCCGTCCGCTCCCTCGACGAGGCCATGGCGCGGGCGCAGCAGCTCGCGACCTCGAGCACCCGCATCGAGGAGATCGTCGCCGTCATCTCCGCCGTCGCCGAGCAGACCAAGCTCCTGGCCCTCAACGCCACCATCGAGGCCGCGCGCGCCGGGGAGGCCGGCAAGGGCTTCGCCGTCGTCGCCGGCGAGGTCAAGGAGCTGGCCCGCGAGGCCGCCGAGGCGTCCGAGGACATCGGCCGCCGCGTCGCCGACATCCGCCACGACACGGGCGACGTCACCGCGGAGATGTCGCGCCTCGCCGGCGTCGTCGCCGGGATCAGCTCGCACCAGACGGGCATCGCCGGCGCCGTCGAGCAGCAGACGGCCACGACCGGCGGGATGCAGCAGCGCCTCACCGGCACCGCGCAGGCCGCGGCCGACATCGCGGAGCGGCTGCGCGAGGTCTCGCGCGCCGCCACCGCGACCGACGAGCGCGCCGCCCAGGCGCGGCAGGCGGCCGGCGACCTCGGCGCGCTGACCGACGAGCTCGGCGCCCTCGTGGGCAGCTTCCGCCGCTGAGACCGGGCGTCGTCCGGGGCTGGGCGTCCGCGGGTTGGGCGTCCGGGGGTTGGGCGTCCGGGGCTGGGCGTCCGGGGGCTGGGCGCCTCAGACGTCGAGGAGCCGGCGCCCCTCGAAGGCCCGGCCGAGCGTGACCTCGTCGGCGTACTCGAGGTCGCCGCCCACGGGCAGACCGGAGGCCAGGCGTGTGATGCGCAGGCCCATGGGCTTGCACAGCCGGGCGAGGTAGGTGGCCGTGGCCTCGCCCTCGAGGTTGGGGTCCGTCGCGAGGATGAGCTCGGTGATCTCGCCGGACGCCAGGCGCGTCATGAGCTCGCGGACGCGCAGGTCGTCGGGACCGACGCCCTCGATGGGGCTGATGGCGCCGCCGAGGACGTGGTAGCGGCCGCGGAACTCCCGGGTCCGCTCGATGGCGACGACGTCCTTCGGCTCCTCGACGACGCAGACGACCGTGCCGTCCCGGCGGTCGTCGCGGCAGATGCGGCAGCGCTCGGCCTCGGCGACGTTGCCGCACACCTCGCAGAAGCGGACGCGGCGCTTGACCTCGGTGAGGGCGGTCGCGAGGCGCTGCACGTCCTCGGCGTCGGACGCGAGGAGGTGGAAGGCGATGCGCTGGGCGCTCTTGGGGCCGACGCCGGGCAGCCGCCCGAGCTCCTCGACCAGGTCCTGCACCGCTCCCTCGTACACGCCGCGAGCCTACGCCGCGCCGCGGACGGCGCCGCCGCGCTCAGCGCCCGGTCTCCTCGATGACGCGCCCGCCGAGCAGCTGCTCGACGAGGCGCGCCCCCACGAGGCCCTCGTCCTCGGCGTCGGCGTCGTCCCGGCTGGGCAGGTCCTCCGGGTCGGGCGCCGCGTCCGCGCCGGCCCGGTCCGCGGCCGGCGCCTC
>NZ_JABEMA010000063.1 GCF_013004605.1 Pseudokineococcus marinus | reverse complement strand
CCCGGCGCCCCCGAGCGACGCACCGCCGCTCGGGGGCGCTGCTGCGCGCGGCGCTGGCACGATGCCGACGTGCCCCCCGCCACGCCGACCGACGGCGCCCGCGCGCCCGTCATGACCGACGTCGCACGCCGCGCCGGGGTCTCCCACCAGACCGTGTCCCGGGTGCTCAACGGGCACCCGAGCATCCGCCCCGAGACCCGCGAGCGCGTGCAGCGGGCCATCGACGAGCTCGGCTACCGCCGCAACCGCGCGGCGCGGGCCCTGGTGACGCGGCGCACGCTCACGGTCGGCGTCGTCGCCTCGAGCACCTCGCTCTTCGGCCCCTCCAGCACGCTGCACGGCGTGGAGCGCGCCGCGCACGCCGCCGGCTACGCCACGATCCTGTCGACGTCGGACGCCACCGACCGGGACGGCGTCCTCGCCTGCGTGGCCCAGCTGTCCGACCGGGGCGTGGACGGGCTCCTGCTCACCGCGCCGCTCCACGAGGTCCCCGACCTGCGCGAGCACCTGCCCGCCGACCTGCCCACGGTCTGCGCCACCGGCGGACCGGTGACGGGCCTGCCCTCCGTGCACGTCGACCACCGGGCCGGCGCCCGAGCGGTCACCGAGCTGCTCCTGCGCCAGGGCCACCGCGAGGTGCGCCACGTCGGCGGCTCGCCCGGCTGGTTCGAGGCCGTCGAGCGCGAGGGCGGCTGGCGCGACGCCCTCGCGGCGGCCGGCGTCGCCCCGGCACGGGTGCTCGCGGGCGGCTGGGGCGCCGCCGACGGCTACGTCGCGGGGCTGGCGCTGGCCGACGACCCGGCGACGACGGCCGTCGTCGCCGCGAACGACCAGCTGGCACTGGGGCTCCTGCGGGCCCTGCGCGAGCGCGGCGTCGACGTCCCGGGGCGCGTGTCCGTCACCGGCTTCGACGACGCCCCCGAGTCCGCGTACCTCTCCCCTCCTCTGACGACGGTGCGCCAGGACCTCGAGCGGGTCGGGCGCGAGGCGGTCGGGCTGCTGCTCGAGCGGCTGGCCGGCGGGGTCGCGACGGCGCCCGAGCACCGCGTCGTCGAGCCCGGGCTGGTCGTCCGCGCCAGCACGGCGGCGCCCCCGCGCTGACGCCGGGGGCGCCTCCGGAGCTGTGCGCCGAGGTCGCGGTGCACCGCGACCTCAGCGCACAGCTCTCGGGCTGGTGAGCGCGACGTCGTCAGCCCAGGACGCCGCAGGCGGCCCGCCCGCCGGAGTCGCCCGTGCTGAGCGTCTCCTCGTCGGGGCCCTCGGGCGCGTACCGCTCCGGGACGTTCGCGAAGTCGTCCGCGCCCTCGTGGACGACGACGGCGCTCCCGTCGGCGTCGGTGACGTCGTCCACGGTGAAGCCCTCCGTCACCACCTGGAGGGTGGCGTCGCCCGTGCTCCGCACGAGCAGGGGCGGGAGGTCACCGGCGTGCGCGGGGTGGTCGCTCGCGTCCGCGCCGAGGTGGCCGCCGGTGGAGAGGAAGTCGCCGGTCCGGGACGGGTCGCTCGGGCTCTGGCTGTCCGGCTCGCACTCGCCGACGGCGTGCACGTGGAAGCCGTGGAAGCCGGGCTCAAGGCCGCTGTCGGTGAGCACGACGCTCACCACGGTGCCCTCGGCCCCGGGGTCCATGCCCACGACGCCGATCTCGCGCCCCTCGGCGTCCTCGAGCGTCGCCGTCAGCACCGCCTCGCCCACCGAGCCCGGGTCGAGCGCCGAGTAGCCCCCGTCCAGGGCGGTGGGGACGGGCTCCCCGCCGCCCCCGGCGGGCGCGCTGCCCTCCTCGGGAGCCACGTCGCCGCTGCACCCGGCCAGCAGCAGCAGGGGCACGACGGCGGTGAGGGCGGTGGCGCGGCGCATGGTGGGCTCCATGTGGACGAAGGGCTCCGGACCCGGTCCAGCCTGGGCGACGGGCGCTCCCCTGTCGCGGTGGAGGGGGACCCGCTGCGCACGCCCCTGGCCACGGGGGCTGCTCGCACCCGTCCCCGGACGCGGCGAGGGCCGGCACCCGTGGGGTGCCGGCCCTCGCGCGAGCTCGGCGGTGCGGGCCGTGGTTGGCCCGGGAGGCTCAGTCCTTCGCGGCGTCCTTGGCCTTCTCGGTCTCCTGGCGCGCCGCGCCCATCGACTGGTCCTTCTGGCCCTGGGCGTGGAGCTCGGCGTCGTCGGTCTTCTTGCCGACGACCTCCTCCGCCTTGCCGACGGTCTGCTGCACCGCGTTCTTGATCTTGTCGCCGGCGGACATGTCGCCTCCAGGTGGGTCGCCGTTGCTGGACCTCTCCCACGCTAGGCAGGTGGTCGCCGCTCCGCGCGTCGAGAGCGGCGCCGTCGGGACCGCCGGGGGCTAGAACCCCATGGCCAACCGGTGGTAGGCGGCGTTCCAGCGCAGCTCGTCCCGGAAGCGCCGGGGCCGCGTGTCGGCGTCGATGACGGCCAGCTCGACGCCGAGCGCCTCCGCGAGGTCGGCGACGGAGTCGGTCGTCAGCGCCGAGGACAGCACCGTGTGGTGCGGGGCGCCGGAGTGCAGCCAGCACTCGGCCGAGGTCCGCAGGTCGGGCTTCGGCTCCCACACGGCCCGCGCCACAGGCAGGTTCGGCAGCGGCTCGTCCGGCTCGACGACGTCGACCTCGTTGAGGGTGAGGCGGAAGCGGTCGCCCATGTCGCTCATCCCGAGGATGACGGCCGGCCCGGGGACGGCGTCGAAGACGAGGCGCACCGGGTCCTCGCGGTCGCCGATGCCCAGGGGGTGCACCTCGCACGAGGGGACGTCGGCCGCGATCGACGGGCAGACCTCGAGCATGTGGGCGCCGAGGATCTTCTGCTTCCCCGGCCGCAGCTCGTAGGTGTAGTCCTCCATGAAGGACGTGCCGCCGGGCAGGCCCTCGGCCATCGCCTTGAGGGTGCGCAGGAGGGTCGCCGTCTTCCAGTCGCCCTCGCCGGCGAAGCCGTAGCCCTCGCCCATGAGGCGCTGGACGGCGATGCCGGGCAGCTGGCGCAGGCCCCCGAGGTCCTCGAAGTTCGACGTGAAGGCGCGGAAGCCGCCCTCCTCGAGGAAGGACCGCAGCCCGACCTCGATGCGCGCGGCCTCCCGCAGGGACTCGTGGCGATCGGCGCCGCGGCGCAGCTCGGGGGCCACGCGGTACGTCGCCTCGTACTCGTCGGCGAGGGCGTCCACCTGCGCCTCGGTCGCGTCGGCCACCGCGGCGACGAGGGCGTTGACGCCGTGCGCGTTGACGGTGACGCCGAGGCGCACCTGCGCGTCCACCTTGTCGCCCTCGGTGACGGCGACGTCGCGCATCGTGTCGCCGAAGCGCGCCAGGTGCAGCGAGCGGAGCTCGGCCCGGCCGACGGCGGCCCGCACCCAGGCGCCGACCCGCCAGGTGACCGACGGGTCGGACACGTGGCCGACGACGGTCGTCCGCGGCACGCCCAGCCGCGACTGGACGTAGCCGAACTCCCGGTCGCCGTGCGCGGCCTGGTTGAGGTTCATGAAGTCCATGTCGAGCGTCGCCCACGGCAGGGCGGCGTCGGCCTGCGTGTGCAGGTGCAGCAGCGGGACGTCGAGGACCTGCAGGCCGGCGATCCACATGCGGGCCGGCGAGAACGTGTGCATCCACGCCACGAGGCCGATGCAGGAGTCGTCCGTCGAGGCGTCCTGGCACAGGCGGCGGATGGCGTCGGCGTCGGTGAGCACCGGCTTCCAGACGACGCGGACCGGGACGTCGGAGGACGCGGCCAGCTCGTCGGCGACGCGGCGGGACTGCTCGGCGACCTGCTCGAGCGTCTCGGGGCCGTAGAGGCCCTGGCTGCCCGTGACGAACCAGACCTCCTTCTCGGCGAGCGCGGACCTCATGCGGTGACCTCCCGGTCGTCGGTGCTGCTGGTGGTGGTGCGAGGCGCTGCAGGGCAGCTCGGACGGGGCTACGCCGTCGGCGCGGGCCGCTGCCCGTAGACGTTCTGGTAGCGGTCGTAGAGGCTGTCGATCGCGTCCTGCGGGATGGGGACGCACTCGCCGAGCGCGCGGGCCATGTGCACCGAGCGGGCGACGTCCTCGCACATGACGGCGGCCTTGACGGCGCTCCTCGCGTCCTTCCCGATGGTGAAGGTGCCGTGGTTCTGCATGATCACGGCCTTCGACCGGTGGCCCGTGAGGGTCTCGACGACGCCCCGGCCGATGTCCTCCCCGCCGATGAGCGCGAAGGGCCCGAGCGGGATCGGCCCGCCGAACTCGTCGGCCATGGCCGTGAGCACGCAGGGGATCTCCTCGCCCCGGGCCGCCCACGCGCACGCGTACGTGGAGTGGGTGTGCACCTGGCCCGCCACCTCGGGCATGTGGCGGTAGACGTAGGCGTGCGAGCCCGTGTCCGACGACGGGGACTGCGACGGGTCGACGGCCTCCCCGTCCAGCGTGCACAGCACCATCGACGCCGGCGTGAGGTCCTCGTAGAGCACCCCCGAGGGCTTGATGAGGAAGAGGTCGGCCCCGGGCACGCGCGCGGACACGTTGCCGCCGGTCCAGACGACCAGCCCGTAGCGCACGAGCTGGGCGTGGAGGTCGACGAGCTCGCCGCGCAGCCGGTCGACGTGCCCGAGCACCTCGGGCTCGAGCTGCAGGTGGGCGCTCACGGGTCGCTCCTCTCGTCGCGGTCGCACCGGCGGCGGGGCGGTCGGGACCGCGACGGGCCGCGGCGCACGTCGGTCGGATGTTAGCGATCACAGCGGCGGGTCGGTCAAGCGTGGCGCCGTCGCACCGGCGCGCTCCTGCCTTGCCCTGCGGGCGCCGGGCGCCCACAGTGGGGTCACGACGGGCCGACGGCGCCCGCCGGGACGGGGAGGGTGCCGTGTACCTGCAGCAGCGCGAGCACCGGGGCCGGGCGCTGGCTCCCGTGACCTCCTGCGCCGTCGCCATGGTCCTGGCCTCCGTCGCCTCGCTCGTCCTCGCCGGGTCCGGTGGTCCGACCGCCGCCGTGCAGCTGCTCGCCGGCCTGGCGGTCGCCGCGCTCGTGGGCGTCCGCCTCACCGCCGGGCGGGCGCGCGCGTGGTGGGCGCGGCCGGTGCCCGGGGCCCGCCGCAGCGTCGCCCCGTGACGCGGTGACGCTCCGCCCGCAGGACGGGGCGGCGGGCCCACCCGTCCCCCGGGCGTCGTCGACAGGCTGCGCGCCGCAACGGTTCCCGCGTAGTCTCCCCGCGCGAGGACGACGGCAGCGGCGACACGAGGAGTGACGATGAGCGCGCACCCGGGCGCCCGCGACCGCCCCGAGGTCCGCCGGCTGCTGGACGCCGCCCGCATCGCCGTCGACATGGACGCCTCGCTGGTCACCCTCCACGACGGTCTCGAGGAGGTCGCCGTCGCCACGAGCAGCCGCTCGGCGCTGCTGCGCGGCGCGGTGGGTCGGCGCACGCCGCTGACCGACACGATCTGCGGCCAGGTGGTCGCCGGTCGCCTCCCGCGGTGGATCCCCGACGCCGGCGCCGACCCGATCGCCTCGGTGCTCCCCGTGACGCGCGCCCACGGCATCGGCAGCTACGTCGGCACGCCGCTCCACGACGACGACGGCCACGTCGCCGGGATGCTCTGCTGCCTCAGCCGCGCCCCGGACGACCGCATCGGCCCGGACGCCCCCGCCGTCCTCGAGAGCCTCGCGTCGGCGCTGTCGGTCGCGCTGGGCCTCGCGCGCCGGCCCGCCGCCGCTCCCGAGGCCTCCCCGCCGGTCGCCGACGCCTCCCGCGGTGCACCGCCGTCGGCCCTCGAGCACCACCGCGCCGTGCTGTCCCTGGCGCGCGGCGAGGACGTCGACGTCCTCTTCGAGCCGGTCGTCGACCTCGCCACCGACCGTCCTCTCGCCTTCGCGGCGGCCTTCCGCGCCGCGGCCTGCCGCGGCGCGGCCGTCGGGGACGTCGTCGGCGCCCACGGCCTCGCCGGTGACGTCGAGCTCGCCTGCCTCCACCGCGCCCTGGAGCACCAGGGCCGGCAACCGCCCGGCACGGCCCTGGCCGTCGCCGTCTCGCGCAGCCTCCTGCAGCGCCCCGGGGTGGTCGACCTCCTGCTCGAGCACGCGCGCTCGGGGCTCTGGGTGGCCGTCGGGCACGGCGCGGCCGACGACGGCGCGACGTACGAGCGGGCGCGCCGCCTGCGGGAGGCCGGAGCCGTCCTCGCCGTGGACGGGGCCGGCACGCCGTCGTCCGGGCTCGTCGACGCGCTCCGGCTCGGCCCGCCCCTCGTGAGCGTCTGCGCCCCGGCGCTGGACCACGCGGAGGACGCCGGTGGCGCGGACGCGCAGCCCGACCTCGTCCGCGCCCTGCTCGCCGTCACCCGCAGCGTGGGCGCGCGCCTGGTGGTCCGCGACGTCACCACGGCGGCCCAGCTCGAGGCGCTCCGCTCCCTCGGCGTCCCCCTGGCGCGCGGCGCGGCCGTCGGCGGTCCGGCACCCCTGCCCGCGGCCTGAGCCCGGCCCTCGGCCCCCTCAGCCCGTGACCGACCTCAGGTGACAGCGGCCCTCAGGTGAAGCGGCCCTCAGGTGACAGCGGCCCTCAGGTGACGACGACGTAGAGCACGAGCACCAGGGCGAAGGCCATGAAGCCGACGGCGGTGGCCTGCACCGTCCACGTGCGCAGGGTCGTCGCCGTGTCGAGCCCCAGGAATCGGCCGACGAGCCAGAAGCCCGAGTCGTTGACGTGGGAGAACGTGATGGCCCCGGCGACCGTCGCGACGACCACGCAGGCGAGGGCCACGCCCGTGAGGGACCCGTCGGCCTCGACCGCCGGCGCGAGCAGCCCGGCGGCGGTGGTGCCCGCGACCGTGGCGGACCCCTGGGCCACGCGCAGGGCCACGGCGATGACGAAGCCCGCCACGATCACCGGCAGCCCGACGGCGTCGAGGCTGTCGGCCAGCGCGCCGCCGATGCCCGTGGCGGTGAGCACCCCGCCGAACATCCCGCCCGCCCCGGTGATGAGGATGATCGACGCGACGGGCGCGAAGGCGCCGTCGACGAGGTCCTCGAGCCGCGCGCCCACCGCGCCGCGGTGGGGGACGACGACGAGCAGGACCATGGCGAGCACCGTCGTGAGCAGCAGGGCGATCGGCGTCGCGCCCACCGTCGTCAGCACCTCGACGAGGAACGAGTCGCCGTCCAGCGCGCCGGCCTCGGCGAGCGTGGACGCACCCGTGTTGGCGAAGATCAGCACGAGCGGCAGCAGCAGGACCAGCAGGACGACCGCGAACGACGGCCGCGGCAGGTCGCCGTCCGGGTCGGCCGAGCCCAGGAGGTCGGGCACGCCGAAGGACCGGGTGCGCCGCGCCAGGACGAGCCCGAGCCGGTGGCCCGCGACGTACCAGGTCGGGAGGCCGACGAGCAGCGAGACCGCGACGACGAGCCCGACGTCCGCGCCCAGCAGCCCCGAGGCGGCCACCGGGCCCGGGTGCGGCGGGACGAGGGCGTGCATGGTGAGGAAGGCGCCCGCGGCGGGCAGCGCGTAGAGCAGCAGCGAGCCGCCGAGGCGTCGCGCCACCGAGTAGATGATCGGCAGCATGACGATGAAGGCCGCGTCGAGGAAGATCGGGAAGCCGTAGAGCAGGGAGGCGACCGACAGGGCCAGCGGCGCCCGCCGCTCCCCGAAGCGGTCGAGCAGGGTGTCGGCGAGGACCTTGGCGCCGCCGGACACCTCCACGAGCCGGCCGAGGACGGCGCCGAAGCCGATGAGCAGCGCCACCTGGCCGAGGGTCCCGCCGAGCGCCGTCTGGAGCGTCGCGACGAGGTCGCCCACGGGCACGCCCGCGACCAGGGCCGTGAGGGCGCTGACGATCGTCAGCGCGAAGAAGGCGTGCAGGCGCACCTTGATGATGAGCACGAGCAGGACGGCGATGGCGACGGCCGCGACGGCGAGGAGGAAGCCGGGAGAGCCCGCGGGCTCGCTGGTCGCGGTCGCGAGGACAGCGGCGGGGTGGGCTGACGTCGTCGTCACGGGTGCTCCGGGTCTGCAGAGGGATGGCGCTGCCGGCGGCCGTCGGCTCGGCGTCGGCGTCGTGCACGCGCTGCCCAGCACCGTAGGGGCGTCGCGCGCGTGGCGGGGCCGAGCGACCGGGTCGGTCCCTGTCCGAGCGGGAGACCCCGTGCGGGCGGGGCGCTCGTCCTGGACGGCGGACGGCGCGCACCGCTCCTACCCTCGGGACGTGGTCCTGTGGCTCACGGGTGCGCCGGGGCTCGCCGAGGAGGTCGCCGACGAGCTCTGGGCGGTGCTGCCCGGCGCCCGCGTGGTCGACCCCGGGCCGCTCGACGCCGTGGCCGACGCCGGCGCGAGCGCGTTGGCGGTCCTCGAGGGGTCACCGGGGTGGCGGGGCCTGCTCGCCACGGCCTCCGCAGAGCTCGCCGCCTGGCGCAGCGAGCGCCTCGTCGTCCCGCGACCGGTGCTCGACGAGCGGCTGTGGGGCGTCGTCGAGGCGGGCCTGCTGCGCGCCGGCCTCGACGGGGTGCTCGTGGCACTCGACGCCGACGACGAGGAGGTCCGGACGCGCGTGAGCGCGGCCCGCGTCGCCGTCGGCCCGCGGCTGCGCGAGCTCGAGCGGCACGCCCGGGCCCGCCCCTGGCTCCACCTGCGCGCCGACGTCGTCGTCGCCACCTCGGGGCTCAGCGCCCTGCAGGTCGCCCGGGCGGTCGCGGGGCGGCTGGGGATGGACATGGGCGTCCGCTGACGCGGCCCCCCGCACCGGTCCTCCCGGCCGAGCAGGCCCTCCGGGCGCGCTGGCCCTCCGGACGCGCAGGTCCTCCGGACGCGCAGGAGGGCCCGGCGCGCCGCGCCGAGCCCTCCTGCGGCCCCGCCGTGGCGGGGCGGTGCCTCACGACCTCACAGGCCGAGCTTGCTCCCGAGGCCGCCCCCGGACCCGCCGAGCAGGTCCTTCGGGTCGACGCCGAACTTCTGGAGCAGCCCGGCGTCGCGGTCGGTGTCGACCTGGTCGGGCAGCTCGGAGTCGGCCTGGGAGGCCTGGTCGCCGCCCACCTTGCTCTTGATGAAGTCGATCACCTGCTGCTTGGGGATCTGCACGTCGTCCTCCTCGTCGCGCCGGTCGGCGCTGGTCGGTGCTGGTCGGTGCTGCTGGTCAGTCGTGCTGGTCGGTCCTGCTCGTGCCGGGAGGGGCGCTGCGGGCCCCGTCGACGTCGACGACCTCGCGGGCGAGGTCGACGACGACGCGCTCGACGCCCTCGACGCGGCGCACCGCCACGGTCACCCGCTCGGCGGGCCTCGTCTCGACGCCCACCACCGGCACCTCCTCGGAGAGCACGAGGACGACCCGCTCCTCGTCCGCCGGTGCGGCGCCGCGCTCGGTGCCCTCACCGGCGGTGGCGCCCGCGTCGTCGACCTGGGTGGCCAGCCGCTCGCCCTCCTCGGGCGGCACCGGTGCGCTCGTGACGACGAGCTCCTCGCGCCGGACCTCGACGTCGACCTCCACGCGCACGGTCTCCGTCCTGATCCGCTTGGCCACCCGCACCCGCTCGACGGGCACGCGGAGCCGGCGGGCGACCGCCCGCTCCTCCGCGACGACCACCTCGGCCGCCGCGGCGGCCGGGCGGTCGACCGGCCCGGAGGAGCGGGGGCCGCGCTCGTCCTCGCCCGTGGCGGTCAGCGGCGGTCGGCGTCGCCGGTGCGGCGACCCGTCGTGCCGGCGTCGGTGGCGTCGCCGTCGACCTCGATCTCCTCGTGGCGGCGGTCGGCGCTCACGGTCTCGGTGTCGGCGACCGTCTCCGTGCCGAGGCGCACGCGCTCGACGGGCACGGTCTCCTTGTCGACGACGGCGCGCTCCTCGTGGAGCGTGACCTCGTGCTCCTCCTCGGTGAGGTCGCCGCCCGCGAGGGCCTCGCCGCGGTTCGCGTCCGTGATCGGCTCGCGCTCGACCACGGCCTCCTCGCGGCTCACGGGGACGTCCTCCGTGACGCGGTCGGTGACGACGTGCTTGCGCAGCCGCGCTCGGCCGGTCTCGCGCTCCTGGGTGCCGAAGGCGACGCGCTCCTCGGAGCGGGTCATCGCGTCGTCCGTGTTCGGGCCGCTGGTGTCGTGGCCGGTCGCGCCCGGCGTCCGGTCGCCCGCGCCCGTCTCGCGCCCGAGCTCGTCCTCGCGCCCCGTGGCGTAGCCGGGGGCGCCGCTGCCGGTGGTGCCGGTGGTCGCGGCGTCGGCGTCCGTCCCGGTGCCCATGGCCGCGCCGGTGCCCGCGGCGCCCGGCGCGCCCGTGCCGACGGTGCTCGTGGCCTCGTCGCCGCCGGTCCGCCCGACGGCGGCGTCGCCACCGCGGCTGAGGCCGTAGTAGCGGTAGAGCTCGTCCTCCTCCGCGGGCGACAGCTCGCTGTCGGTGTCCATGCGGGGGGCGTCCTTGACCTGGTCCTTGCTGTAGCTCACGCGCACCTCGTCGCCCTGCAGCTCGGCGGCGTCCAGCGGCACGAAGGACTCCGAGGTGCCGAACATCCCGGTCTTGACGGTGACCCAGCTCGGCTGCTGGGTGTCGTCGTCGAGGTAGACGGTGCCGACGCGGCCGATCTTGCCGTCGGCCTCGGAGACGACCGTGGCGTCGTACAGGGCGGAGAGCTGGTCCTCGGTGATGGGCATGCAGATCGCTCCTTCGGTGGAGGTGGCAGCGGGGCTGCGCGTCCGCCGGGTCCGCTCTGCTGGAACCCACGGCGCCCGGTGACCGGGCGCGGCGGTGACGTCCCCGGAGGGACGGCGCGAGGGGTGGTCCCCTCGCCTCACCCACGAGCATGCCCGCCCAGCGCGCACGCGCATCTCGAGACGGTCACAGGCCGTGGACGCCCCGGCCCGCGGGGGCGTCACAGGGCGTTCGCGCGCTCCAGGTCGTCGGCGAAGTCGACCTCGACGACCCCGTACTCGGAGATGTCGACCGCCCGCACGCGCATGCCCTCGAGGGCGATGGCGTCCTCGATGCCCTTCTCGAAGTAGTCCTGGTCCCCCGCGGCCGCGAGGTGGCGCACGAGGACCTCGCGGTCCTCCGCGCTGACGTAGTTGATGCCCACGGCCTCGCCGAGCCCGCCGACGACCTGCTTGGACAGCGCGCTGATGTGCCCGCTCTCGTCGAGCAGGTACTTCACCTCCTCGTCGGCCACGCGCTCGGTGTTGACGGCGACGAAGGACCCCCGCGCCATGTGCGGCACGAGGGCGTCGAGCAGACCGGGCTGGAAGACGAC
Source organism: Pseudokineococcus marinus (assembly GCF_013004605.1). Taxonomy (GTDB): domain Bacteria; phylum Actinomycetota; class Actinomycetes; order Actinomycetales; family Quadrisphaeraceae; genus Pseudokineococcus; species Pseudokineococcus marinus. The sequence continues at coordinate 1,773 of NZ_JABEMA010000063.1, read as the reverse complement.
GTCGCCGTTCAGCCACAGCACCCCGCCCGGGGCCGCCATCCGCAGCGCCCGCAGCAGGCTCTTCGAGGTGTTCGTGCGCTGGAACTCCTCGTTGAAGACGAAGCTCGCCTCGGACGCGGCCGCCTCGAGCAGCCGCCGCTTCTTGAAGCCGACCACGATGGACACGCGCGCCTCGTCGGCGAAGGCCCCGCTGATGTGGTCCAGCTGCTGCCGCAGGATCGTCCTGCCGTCACGCAGCACGGTCAGCGGCTTCGGGTGGGGCCGCCCCAGCCGGGTCCCCATGCCCGCGGCCAGGATCACCACGTTCACGCTCATGTCCACCTCCAGGTCGTCGATCGTGCGCCGCTCGCGGCGCCGGGCGCCGCAGCACCCTCCCCTGCAGTTGTACAGCCCGCCGTCAACGCGTCCGACCACGCGGGGCGCGCACGAGGTCGGCGCGCACGGCGGGGCCCGCGCCGCGGCCGACGCGACGCCGGCTCAGGCGCCGGTCGTCAGGGCGCCGCGGGCCAGGCTGTCGCCCGAGTGCGCCGGCTGCCCGTCGAGGGCCTCGCGCGAGACGTCCACCTGGACCGCCTGCCCCCCGGGCACGGCGCCCGGCGGCACGGTGAAGACGCCGTGGCCGTCGACGAGCGCCCCGAGGGACAGCAGCCCGCCGCTCGGCTCGTCGAGCAGCCAGACCTCCTCGTAGGAGCCCGGTCCCGAGCCCGCCCCCTCGAGGTCGACCTCGAGGACGTCCCCCCGGTCCCCGGCGCGCAGCACGGCCGTCCCGCGGGCGCCCGTGGCCCCGAGCGGTTCGAGGTCCGCCCGGGCGACGACGCCGCCCTCCCCCGCCCTCCCGGCCGCGGCGGTGACGACGGCGCCCGCCCCGGCGAGGGCCGTCGTGGCGACCGCGCCCCGGTGCATCGACGCCGCCGACCACGGGTCACGACCCCAGCTGCGGTCGCCGAAGGGCCCCTGCGCGCCCCGGTCGGCGTCCTCGTCGCGGGGCTCGAAGACGTTGGAGCCGTAGCGGGGCAGGTCCTGGTGCACCTGCTGCCCGCTGATGCCCGTGCGGGCCAGGTAGCGGTCGAGGAACCACGGGGCCACCCGCTCGCCGAGGATCGTGCACGCCGTCGACACGCCGACCCACATCGTGCGCCGGGGGTGCTCGGCCACGAAGGCGATCGCCCGCCCGGCGACCTCGGGGGCGAAGATCGGCGCCACGGGCTGGGGGTGCCCCTCGACGCGGCTGAGGTTCCAGTCGAACTGGGGCGTGTCGAGGCCCGGGAGCATCACCTGGCACACCTGGACCCGGCTGCCCTCGGCCATGAGCTCGACCCGCACCGACTCGCTGAAGCCCTTCACCGCGTGCTTCGCGGCGCAGTAGGCCGACTGCAGCGGGATGGCGCGCTGGGACAGGGCCGAGCCGACGTTGACGACGACGCCCCGGTCCCGCGGGCGCATGTGCCGCAGCGCCGCCCGCGTGCCGTTGACCTGGCCGCCGAAGGTGACGTCCGTCATGCGCGCGAACTCCTCCGGCGTCGTGTCCCAGAAGGTGGCGAGCGAGCCGGCGAAGGCGCAGTTGACCCACACGTCGACGGCGCCGAGCTCGGACTCCACGCGCTCGGCCGCGGCGTCCACCGCCGCGTGGTCGGCGACGTCGCACTCGACGGCGAGCCCGCGGCGCCCGGCCGCCTCGACGTCGGCGACGGCGCCGTCCAGGCCGGCGCGCCCGCGCGCCAGGACGGCGACGTCGAAGCCGCGCCGGGCGAGCTCGCGGACGGTCGCCCGCCC
>NZ_JABEMA010000062.1 GCF_013004605.1 Pseudokineococcus marinus | reverse complement strand
GCGAGGTGCCCGCCCGCCGAGTGCCCGACGACGACGGCGCGCCCCGCGTCGAGCCCCGCCGCCGGCGCGACGTCGACGACGAGGTCGAGAGCCGTCGCGGCGTCCTCGAGGGTGGCGGGCCAGCCGCCGCCGTCCCCCACGGCGCGGTAGTCGACGAGCCACACCGGCACGCCCGCCGCGAGGAGGTCCGCGGCGACGTGGTCCTCGAGGCGCCGGTCGTAGGCGAGCGACCCGTCCGCGGCGCCGGGGCGCCAGAAGCCCCCGTGCACGAGGACGGCGACGCCGTCCGTGCGGCGCTGCGCCGGCAGGTGCAGCTCGGCGACCTGCCGCGGGGCCGCCCCGCAGCGGTGCGCCGACGGAGCGCCGTCACCGCCCGGCAGCACCGGGGGGACGGGCGCCGCCGAGGTGGTCCCCGCCGTCCCGCTCACCGGTAGTTGATGAACTGCAGCGCGACGTCGAGGTCGGCGCCCTTGAGGAGGGCGATGACCGCCTGGAGGTCGTCGCGGCTCTTCGCGCTGACGCGCAGCTCGTCGCCGGTGATCTGCGGCTTGACGCCCTTGGGGCCCTCGTCCCGGATGATCTTGGAGATCTTCTTGGCGTCCTCCGACGACAGGCCCTCCTTGAGGGTGCCCTCCTGCCGGTGCTCCTTGCCGGAGGCGCGCACGTCGCCGAGGTCCAGCGCCTTGAGGGAGACCCCGCGCCGGATGAGCTTGGTCTGCAGCACGTCGAGGACGGCGGCGACGCGCTCCTCGCTGTTGGCCACGAGCACGACGCGCTCGCCGCTCCAGGCGACGCTCGCGTCCGTGCCCTTGAAGTCGTACCGCTGGGCGATCTCCTTCGCGGCCTGGTTGATCGCGTTGTCGACCTCCTGGCGGTCGACCTTGCTCACGACGTCGAAGGACGAGTCGGCGGCCATGGGGCTCCTCCTGGGGATGGCGGTGGCGGTGCGGGCGGACGTCCGCCCCGACGCGACGGGGCGCGACGGGTGTCGGGCGGCGACGACGGGCGACGGGCGCGGAGGCGTGCGTCGGCACGTCCGGTCCTTGCTATCGTCGCCCACGCACACCGGGCCCCGCGCTCGGCGGTGCTCGCGAGGCAGGTTGCCCGAGCGGCCAAAGGGAGCTGACTGTAAATCAGCCGGCACAGCCTTCGCAGGTTCGAATCCTGCACCTGCCACGTCGCTCGCGAGAGGGCGTCCCGGAGCCCGGGGCGCCCTCTTGCGCGTCGCGGCGCCGGTGCGCGGCCCCGGCGGCCGCCGGTTTCGGCGTCGACGGGGGAGCCGTGTACGCTCCTCGACCGTGCCCGCTCGCGGGTGCCGCCCCAGTAGCTCAGTCGGCAGAGCGTCTCCATGGTAAGGAGAAGGTCTAGGGTTCGATTCCCTACTGGGGCTCTGCGGCTCCGCCCGGCGCCCTCCGGGGCCCGCCGGGCGGAGCGCTCGGCGAGGTAGCTCAGTGGTAGAGCAAACGGCTCATAATCGTTGTGTCGCGGGTTCGATCCCCGCCCTCGCTACGCCTGCGGCTCGCCGCCGACGGCGCCGGGCCCGTCCCGGGCCGCCGTCGGAAGGGCGCCAGCCGCTCGGGTGTTGCACCTCCTGCGAGGGGACGGGCGGCACCGCCGACGAGCACCGCCCGCACCGACGACCCACCGAGAGGCTCCCGCCGTGGCCAGCAAGACCGCTGACGTCCGACCGAAGATCACGCTCGCGTGCACCGTGTGCAAGGAGCGCAACTACATCACCAAGAAGAACCGCCGCAACGACCCCGACCGGATCGAGCTGGCGAAGTTCTGCCCGCGCTGCGGCAACCACACCGCGCACCGCGAGACGCGCTGAGCACCACCTCCTCAGCCCCTCGGCCCACCTGAGGGGCCCCGGGCACCGGGCCGACGACGGCCCGCGGAGCCCGAGCACGACCCCGGACGGCGGGGCCGCCCCCGGCGGCCCCGCCGTCGTCGTCCCACCGGCCGTCCCTCGCGCGTCGCCCCGCGCGGGGAGGCCGGCCCAGCTGCAGCGGAGGAGCGACGTGGCCGTCGACCAGAGCTTCGTGGGGCGGACCTACCCGCCCGAGGACGTCTACGAGGTGAGCGCGGAGAAGGTCCGCGAGTTCGCGAGCGCCGTCGCCGGTGCGGGCTCCGCGACGGTGCTCGGGGGGCCGCTGGCCACCGCCGACGTGCCCGCCGTCCACGTCGACGCCGCGGCGGCCCGGGCCCTCGGCCACGCGGACGCCGTCGCGCCGCCGACCTTCGCCGTCGTCCTCGCCCAGCGCAGCGACGCCCGCTTCCTCGCCGACCCGGCGGCCGGGGTGGACTTCACGCGGGTCGTCCACGGCGAGCAGTCCTTCACCCACCACCGGCCCGTCGTCGTCGGCGACCGGCTCGTGACGACGCTGCACGTCGACGGCGTCCGCGTCGCCGCGGGCAACGCCATCGTCACGACGCGCAACGAGATCGCCACCGAGAGCGGCGAGCCGGTCTGCACGGCCACGTCGGTGCTCGTCGTCCGGGCTCCCGAGACCCCGACGCCGCGGACCCAGGAGGAGGGCGCGTGAGCGCGACGGCTGACGACCAGCGGCTCGAGGTCGGGCAGGAGGTCGCCCGCCGGACCTTCTCGGTGCACCGGGCGGACCTCGTCCGCTACGCGGGCGCGAGCGGGGACTTCAACCCCATCCACTGGAGCGAGCGCACGGCGGTGGGCGTGGGGCTGCCGGGCGTCATCGCCCACGGCATGTTCACCATGGCCCTCGCCGGCCGGGTCGTGCAGGACTGGTGCGGCGGCGACCCGGGCCGCGTGGCCAGCTTCGGCGTCCGCTTCACCAAGCCGGTCGTCGTCGCACCGGTCGACGCGTCGCCCGCGTCCTCACCAGTGGTCGCGGAGGCGCCGGGGCTCCCGGTCGCGTCGTCCTGGGGGGCGCCGTCGCCCGGCGTGTAGTCCTCGAAGAACTCCCACCAGGCCGGGTCGACGGACTCGCGGTCCTCGAGGTAGCGCTCGTGCAGCTCGTCGACGAGCCACGCGTTGGGGCCGAAGCCGGACGCCGTGCCCGGGATCGCGTCGGGCCCCTCGTCCGCGGGGCCGGAGGAGCCCCGTCCTGCGCTGGTGGTCTCCTGCTGGGACACGGTGGCGATCGCCCTCTTCCACGGGTCGGTGCGCGAGATGCGCCCGGCGCCGGGACCCCCGGTACCGCGCGGACCTGCGTGTGCGTCGGCCCGGCCAGACTAGTGCCTGGGCGCCGTCGCGCCGCCCGTCGGCGCGCGGTCGTCGGGCCCGGGCGGGGCGCGGGACGGCCTACCCTGGCGCCCCGTGCGCTTCCTCGACGGCTCGGCCCCCGGTCACGACCTCACCTACAACGACGTCTTCCTCGTGCCGGGCCGCTCCGGCGTCGCCTCGCGGACCGAGGTGGACCTGCGGACGGACGACGGCGTGGGCACCACCGTGCCCGTCGTCGTCGCGAACATGACGGCGGTCGCCGGCCGGCGCATGGCCGAGACGGTCGCCCGCCGCGGCGGGCTCGCCGTCATCCCGCAGGACGTGCCGCTCGACGTCGTGGCCGAGGTCGTCGCGTGGGTGAAGGCGCGCAGCACCGTCCTCGAGACCCCCATCGTCGCCGCGCCGGAGGACCGGGTCGTCGACGCCCTGCACCTGCTGCCCAAGCGCGCGCACGGCGCCCTCGTCGTCGTCGACGCCGAGCGCCGCCCCCTGGGGGTCGTCACCGCCTCGGACTGCGAGGGCGTGGACCGCTTCACCTCGCTGGCCTCCGTCATGAGCACCTCCCCGCTCGTCCTCGACGTCGAGGACGTGGAGGCGCAGGGCGGCCTGGACCGGGCGTTCTCCGTGCTCGACGGCGCGCGGCGGTCCTTCGCGCCCGTCGTGCGCGACGGCGTCCTCGCCGGGGCCATGACCCGCCTCGGGTGCGTCCGCTCGGCCCTGTACGCGCCGGCGGTGGACGCCGCGGGCCGCCTGCGCGTGGGCGCGGCCGTCGGCGTCACCGGTGACGTGGCCGGCAGCGCGGCCGCACTGCTCGACGCCGGTGTCGACGTCCTCGTCGTCGACACCGCCCACGGCCACCAGGAGCGCATGGTCGACGCGCTGCGCGCCGTCCGGGCCCTGGACCCGCAGGTGCCCGTCGTCGCCGGCAACGTGGTCACCGCCGAGGGCGTGCGCGACCTCGTGGGGGCGGGCGCCGACGTCGTCAAGGTCGGCGTCGGACCGGGCGCCATGTGCACGACGCGGATGATGACGGGCGTCGGGCGGCCGCAGTTTTCCGCCGTCCTCGAGTGCGCCGCCGCCGCCCGCGAGCTCGGCGCCTCGGTGTGGGCCGACGGCGGCGTGCGCCACCCGCGCGACCTGGCCCTGGCCCTCGCCGCCGGCGCCAGCTCGGTCATGGTCGGCTCCTGGTTCGCGGGGACGCACGAGAGCCCCGGCGACCTGCTCGTCGACGAGCGCGGCCGCAGCTACAAGGAGAGCTTCGGCATGGCCTCCAAGCGGGCCGTCGCCCACCGCACCCGCGAGGAGTCGCCGCTGGAGCGCGCGCGCAAGGCGCTGTTCGAGGAGGGCATCAGCAGCTCGCGGATGATGCTCGACCCGGCGCGCCCCGGCGTGGAGGACCTCCTCGACTCCATCACCTCGGGCATCCGCAGCGCGTGCACCTACGCGGGCGCCCGGACGCTGCCCGAGCTCCACGAGCGCGCCGTCGTCGGCGTCCAGTCGCCGTCGGGGTACGAGGAGGGCCGCCCGCTGCCGTCGGGCTGGTGAGGCCGGCGCGTCAGGGGGGCCGGGCTCGTGGGGTAGTGTCTGCGCCGTCCCAGGGCCCACCGGCCCCCGTAGCTCAGGGGATAGAGCACCGCCCTCCGGAGGCGGGGGCGCAGGTTCGAATCCTGCCGGGGGCACCACGCAGCACCTCTCGAGCGCCGTCACCGCCACCGCGGGGCGGCGCTCGTCGCGTGCCGGGCCGCCAGGGCGCCGAGCCGTCCGTGGACGCCCGCCCGGAGTCCTCCTCGCGCCCTCCTAGACTGCTGGGCCGTGACTCCCGCCGAGCTCTCCGCCGCGATCCGCCGCTGCCTCGTCGAGGCGGTCGAGTCCCGGGAGCCGGCCGTGGGCTCCCTCGCCGCCGGCGACCTGCCCGCCGAGGTCCGCGTCGAGCGCCCGCGCAGCCGCGAGCACGGCGACTGGGCCACCAACGTCGCCCTCCAGCTCGGCAAGCGGGCCGGCGTCGCCCCGCGCGACCTGGCGACCGCTCTCGCGGCCCGGCTGGGCGCCGTCGACGGCGTGGAGCGGGTCGACGTCGCGGGCCCGGGCTTCCTCAACGTCGTCCTGCAGGCCTCGGCGGCCGGCGAGCTGGCCCGCACCGTGGTCGAGGCGGGCGCCGCGTACGGCACGAGCGAGAAGCGGGCGGGCACCTGCATCAACCTCGAGTTCATCTCGGCCAACCCCACCGGCCCCGTCCACCTCGGCGGCGCGCGCTGGGGCGCCGTCGGCGACGCCCTGGCCCGCGTGCTGGCCGCGACCGGCGCGGAGGTGGTGCGCGAGTACTACTTCAACGACCACGGCGCCCAGATCGACCGCTTCGCGCGATCGCTGCTGGCGCGCGCGCACGGCCGCCCCGCGCCCGAGGACGGCTACGGCGGCGCCTACGTGGGCGACATCGCCGACCGGGTCGTCGCCGACGCGTCCGCCCGGGGCGAGGACGTCATGGCGATGCCCGAGGAGCAGGCGCAGGAGGTGTTCCGCCGCGACGGCGTCGCGCTGATGTTCGACGAGGTCAAGCGCGACCTCCACGACTTCGGCGTCGACTTCGACGTGTGGTTCCACGAGGACTCCCTGCACGCCTCCGGAGCGGTGGACGCCGCCGTGGAGCAGCTCAAGGCGTCGGGCAGCCTCTACGAGGCGGACGGCGCCTGGTGGCTGAGCTCCACCGACCACGGCGACGACAAGGACCGCGTCGTCATCAAGTCCGACGGGCAGCCCGCCTACATCGCCGGCGACCTCGCGTACCTGCGCGACAAGCGCGCCCGCGGGGCGGACCTCTGCATCTACATGCTCGGCGCCGACCACCACGGCTACATCAGCCGGCTCAAGGCGGCGGCCGCGGCCTTCGGGGACGACCCGGCCGTCGTCGAGGTGCTCATCGGGCAGATGGTCAACCTCGTGCGCGACGGCCAGCCGGTCCGGATGAGCAAGCGCAACGGCACGGTCGTGTCGCTGGAGGACCTCGTCGAGGCCGTCGGCGTCGACGCCGCCCGCTACTCGCTCAGCCGCAGCTCGGTCGACTCGACCATCGACATCGACCTCGACGTGCTGACCCGGCGGACCAACGAGAACCCCGTCTTCTACGTCCAGTACGCGCACGCCCGCACCTGCGGCGTGGCCCGGAACGCGGAGGCCGCCGGGGTGCGCCGGGAGGACGGCTTCGACCCCTCGCTGCTCACCCATCCCACGGAGTCGGCCGTGCTGGCCGCGCTCGGCGAGCACCCGCGCGTGGTCGAGCAGGCCGCCGAGCTGCGCGAGCCGCACCGCGTGGCCCGCCACCTCGAGGTGCTCGCCGGTGCCTTCCACAAGTGGTACGACGAGTGCCGCGTGACGCCGATCGGCGAGGCCCCGGTCGAGGACGTGCACCGCACGCGCCTGTGGCTCGCCGAGGCCGTCCGCACGGTCCTCGCCTCCGGGCTCGGCCTGCTCGGCGTCTCGGCCCCGGAGCGCATGTGAGCCCGCGCCTGCACGCCCACGAGGCCGGCTCGCTGCACGCCGAGGGCTACGGCGGGCCCGGCTGGCTCGCCGTGCCGGACGACGTCAACGCCCTCGTGACGCCGCTGTGGGCGCGCACGGTGCGCCGCGACGGCGACGGCGCGCTCGAGGTGGGCGGCGTGCCCGTCACCCGGCTGGCCGCCGAGCACGGGACCCCCGCGTACGTCCTCGACGAGGACGACCTGCGCGCGCGGGCGCGCGGCTTCGTCGAGGCCTTCGACGAGGCCTTCGCGGACCTGTGCGGCGGCGCCGACGTCTACTACGCCGGCAAGGCCTTCCTCTGCACGGCCGTCGCCCGCTGGGTCGCCGAGGAGGGCATGCTCCTCGAGACCTGCACGGGCGGGGAGATGGCCGTGGGGCTGCGCGCCGGCGTCGACCCGGCGCGGATGGCGCTGCACGGCAACAACAAGTCCGACGCCGAGATCGAGCGGGCGCTGCGGGCGGGGCTCGGGCGCATCGTCGTCGACTCCTCGCCGGAGGTCGACCGGGTCGCCGACGTCGCCGCCCGCCTGGGCGTGCGGGCGCCGGTGCTCGTCCGCGTCACCGTCGGCGTCGAGGCCCACACGCACTCCTACATCGCGACGGCCCACGAGGACCAGAAGTTCGGGCTGCCGCTCTCGACGGGGGAGGCGGCGCGGGCCGCCGCCGCGGTGATCGCCCGGCCGGAGCTCGACCTCCGGGGGCTGCACTCCCACATCGGGTCGCAGATCTTCGACGTCGAGGGCTTCGAGGTCGCCGCCCGGCGGCTCGTGCGCCTGCACGCCCAGGTGCAGCGCGACCACGGCGTCGTCCTGCCCGAGATCGACCTCGGCGGCGGCTTCGGCATGGCCTACACCACCCAGCACCAGCCGCTCCCGCCGCGCGAGCTGGCGCAGGGGATGGCCCGCGTGGTCGCGGCCGCGTGCGCGGCCGAGGGCGTCGACGTGCCCCGCGTCTCGGTGGAGCCCGGGCGCGCCGTCGTCGGGCCCAGCACCTTCACGCTCTACACCGCCGGCACGACGAAGGACGTCGTCCTCGACGGCGGGCAGACCCGCCGCTACGTCGCCGTCGACGGGGGTATGAGCGACAACGTCCGCACGGCGCTGTACTCCGCCGACTACTCCGCGACCCTGGCCTCGCGGCGCTCGGACGCCCCGCCGGTGCTCACCCGCGTCGTCGGGAAGCACTGCGAGAGCGGGGACATCGTCGTCATGGACGAGTTCATGGCCGGCGACCTCGGCGCCGGCGACCTCGTGGCCGTGCCCGGCACGGGCGCCTACTGCCGCGCCCTCGCCAGCCAGTACAACCACGTCCCGCGCCCGCCCGTCGTGGCGGTCTCGGGCGGGGTCTCGCGGGTGCTCGTGCGCCGCGAGACCGAGGAGGACCTGCTCGCCCTCGACCTCGGCTGACCCTGCGGCGTCGCCGCCCCACCGCGTGCGCCGCGCCGACCGGACGACCCTGGAGCGCCACCAGCCCATGACCGCCGACCCGCGAACGACCACCGACGAGGGCGCGGCCCGCGCCGAGCAGGTCACCGCCGAGCAGACCGCCGTCGACACCCGCTACGCGCGCCTGGACGACCTGCGCCGGCGCACCGCCGCCGAGCTCGCGGCCGTCCGCCGCTCGGAGACCACCGGCACGCACCAGAACCGCTCCGAGCGCGACTCCTTCGCGGCGCTGCACGAGGGGCGCCTCGCGCAGCTGGACGCCGTCGAGGACCGCCTCGTCTTCGGCCGCCTCGACCTGTCCGACGGCGAGACGCGCTACGTCGGACGGCTCGGCCTCGCCGACGAGGCGCAGCAGCGGCTCCTCGTCGACTGGCGCGCGCCGGCCTCCGAGCCCTTCTACCAGGCGACGGCGGCGCGGCCCGCCGGCGTGGCGCGGCGCCGGCACCTCGCGCTGCGGGGTCGCTCGGTGCAGGGCCTGGAGGACGACGTCCTCGACGCCGACGGCCTCGCGGCACGCGGCCTCGAGGCCCTCGGGGGCGAGGGCGCGCTCATGGCCGCGCTGGGCGCGCAGCGCACGGGCCGCATGGGCGACATCGTCGCCACCATCCAGGCCGAGCAGGACGCGATCATCCGCTCCGACGCCAAGGGCGTCCTCGTCGTGCAGGGCGGGCCGGGCACGGGCAAGACGGCCGTGGCGCTGCACCGAGCCGCCTACCTGCTGTACGCCCACCGCGACCGGCTGGCGCGCAGCGGGGTCCTCGTCGTCGGGCCGAGCCCCGTCTTCCTGCGCTACATCGAGCAGGTGCTGCCCTCGCTGGGCGAGAGCGGCGTGCTCACGTCCACGGCGGGCCAGCTCTTCCCCGGGGTCGACGCCCGCGCCGCCGACCGGCCGGCGGTGGCGCGGCTGAAGGGCGACGAGCGCTGGCTCGAGGTGCTGTCCCGGGCCGTCGCCGCCCGCCAGCGCGTGCCGGCGGGCCCGCAGCGCCTGGACGTCGAGGGCACGACCGTCGTCCTGCAGCCGCGGGCCGTGGCGCGGGCCCGCGAGCGCGCCCGGGCCACGGGGCAGCCGCACCTGGAGGCGCGCAGCGGCTTCGTGCGCGACCTCCTGCTGCACCTCGCCGACCTCGTCGCCCGTGCGCAGGGCACGCGCCTGGAGCCGGAGGACCGGCCGGGCGTCGTCGCCGACCTGCGCGGCTCGCGCGACGTGCGCGTGGCGCTCAACCTCGCGTGGATGCCCATGACGCCGCAGAAGCTCGTCGGCGACCTGCTCACGCGCCCGCACCGGCTCGCCGAGGCGGCGAGCGGTCTCTTCTCGGCCGAGGAGCAGGCGCTGCTCGTGCGCGGGGCCGAGGACCCCTGGACGGTCGACGACGTCCCGCTGCTCGACGAGGCGGCCGAGCTGCTGGGGGAGGACGAGACCGGCGCGGCCGCGCAGGGCGCCCGCGAGGAGGCGCGCCGGCGTGACGAGGCGCTCTCCCTCGCCCGCGAGGTGCTGGACTCGGGGGCGGGGGAGACGGCGGTCGAGGGCTTCACGGCCTCCGCCGAGGACCTCGCCGCGCGGCAGTCCGACCTCGGCGGACCGACGCTCACCGTCGCCGAGCGGGCCGCGGGGGACCGCACGTGGGTCTTCGGCCACGTCGTCGTCGACGAGGCGCAGGAGCTCTCGCCGATGATGTGGCGCCTGCTCGTGCGGCGCTGCCCGAGCCGATCCATGACGGTCGTCGGCGACCTGGCCCAGACGCGCTCCGCCGCGGGCGCCTCCGTCTGGGCCGAGGTCCTCGACCCCTTCGCCGAGGGGCGCTGGCGGCTGGAGGAGCTGACGGTCAACTACCGCACCCCGCGCCAGGTCATGGACGCGGCCGCGGCCGTGCTCGCGCTCACGGGGGCCCCGGGGCGGACGCCGACGTCGGTCCGGGAGGGGGAGGGGCCGCCGACCCTCACCGAGGTGCCGGCCGGCGGTGACGCGCGCGCGGAGGCGCTGCGCGGCGTCGTCGCCGACGAGGCCCGCCGCGCCGCCGGTCTCGGGCCGTCGCCGGACGCGACGACGAGCGCCCTCGAGGGCGCGCGCGGCGCCGACGTCGACGGCGTGCGCGTCCACAGCGTGCGGCTGCGCGGGCTCGTGGCCCACGAGGAGGTCCTCCTCGGGGGGCCGGGGGAGCAGCTGACGATCCGGCACGACTCCTTCGACCGCGAGTCCTTCATGCCCGGCGTGCTGCTGGCCGTTCGCCGGGTGGCCGACCATCTGGGGCTCGTCGTGGGGCTGGAGCACCTCATGGACCTCGACGGCTGATGCCGGGCTCCTCGGCAGCGCCCGACCCCGCCGGCGGCCCCTCGGGCGGCGGGGGCCCCGCGCGGCGCCCCCGGCGCGTGCCCGCGAAGGCGGTGGTGGTCGTCCTGCTCCTGCTGTCAGCGCTGTACCTGGTGCTGCTCGTGCAGCAGGGCGTGCGGCTCCTGCTGACCGGCGAGGTCGTCGGCGTGCTGCTCGGCCTCGCCGTCCTGCTCGTCCCGGTGCTGTGCGGCTGGGCGGTGGTGCGCGAGCTGCTCTTCGGCCGCGCGAGCGAGCGCCTGGCCGACGAGCTGGCCGTCACCGGGGGTCTGCCCGTGGACGACCTGCGGCGGCGCCCCTCGGGCCGCGTCGTCCGCGAGGACGCCGAGCGCCTCTTCACCCGGTACCGCGCCGAGGTCGAGGAGCGCCCCGAGGACTGGGCCGCCTGGTACCGCCTCTCCCTGGCCTACGACGCCGCTGGCGACCGCCGCCGCGCCCGCGCGGCGGCGCGGCACGCCATCGAGCTCCGCGGGTAGCGGGACCTCTCAGAGGCAGAGCTGTGCGCCGAGGACGCGGTGCACCGCGACGTCAGCGCACAGCTCCCGCCGAAGGGTCGAGCAGCCGGCGCAGCAGGGCGGCGACCCGCTCCGGCTCCGCTCTCAGCGCCGGCGCCGGCAGGCGGACCAGCACCTCGCCGGCGCGGGTGATCTCGGCGGCTCTCAGCAGGTCGTCGTACCAGTGCGCCTCGTCGAGGTGCCCGACGCCGTCGACCTCGAGCAGCACGCGCGACCCGTCCGGGCGGAGCCACTCGGCGTCGAGGTAGCGGGTGCGGCCGACGCCGTCCTCACGACGCGCCTGCCGCACCGGGAGGGGCAGGCGGTAGCGGCGGCAGAGGCGGACGAGGTCGACCTCGCTGAGGGCTTGCGACCCGCAGGCGACGTCCCGGAGGACGGCGACCACCTCTCTCCGGTGGTGCCCGGTCCTCACCTCCTCCGCGGCGGCGAGCAGGCGCTCCGCGGTCGTGAGCCGCTGCTGCACCACCGCGGCGACGAGGCCCCCCGCCGTCCGGGGCGACGAGGACCACGACGCCGCGTCGAGGGCGGCCCGCTCGACCCGGTGGACCGGCAGCCCGCCCCGTCGCGTGACGTCGTGCTCCGCCCGACGGGTCGACGTCCGCAGCCGGGCCCATGCGGGCCCGGCGCGACCGGCCGAGCGGGGCACGACGACGTCGACCTCCTCGCGGTCCCACGAGCGCAGGCCGTGGACCTCGAGCGCGGCGAGACCTCCCAGGACGCCCTCGGTGCCGAGGACGGCGCACCAGCGCCGCTCGGCCGCGGCGAGCGGCCCCGTGTGGAGGACGACGGCGAGCGGGCCGACGGCGCGCCAGGCGCCGGAGGTGACGCGCCGGGCGACGAGGTCGGCGTCCAGGCCGTGCTCGCGCAGCTGCTCGCGCGAGACGCAGCGGGCCTGGGTGTCCGCCAGGTGCTCCAGCGGCGCTGGGAGGGGGAGCCGGCGCACGGCGGGAGGGTGCCCGAGGTGGGGCGATCCGTGCTGACGCCTTGTGGACGGAGCGAGAGCGGTGCGCCGGCCCCCGCGCCGCGCGGGACGCCGAGGCGACGAGGCCCTCGAGCGGCCCGCGCAGCCCGGTGAGCTGCCACAGCCCGCCGACGAGGAGCAGCCCGACGACCTGGGCGGCGTAGAGCGGGCCCTCGGGCGGCGGCGTGCCACCGCCGTACTCGTAGACGGCGATGACCGCGAGCGAGAAGACGTGCAGCGAGTAGAGCGTGAGCGTCATCGAGCCCATCGCGGCGAAGGGCCACACGACGGGCCGGGCGACGCGGGCGACGAGCAGGGCGACGCCGAGCACGGCGAGCGCGCTGCCGGCGACGCCGACCATGTCCGGCGGCGCCCCCGAGTGCGGGGCGTCGACGGCGAGCCACCACCACGACGTCGTCGGCGTCGTCCCGTAGAAGCCCGTCTCCAGCGCCGTCGCCAGGTCACCGTCACCGGAGACCGGGAAGCCGAGGGGGACGACGAGGGAGGGCAGGGCCAGCGGCCTCAGGGCGGCGGAGACCGCCCACGCGCCCAGCGCGGCCGCCAGCCCGGCGAGGGCGACGGCGCCCGCGGTGGCGGACCGGCGCAGGTCCAGGCGCCCGATCCCCAGGCCGAGGAGCACGAAGCCCGCCCACGACAGCACGGGGTAGTAGCCCGTGAGGAGCAGGTGCCCGAGCAGCACGCCCGGCTCGGCCAGGGAGGCGAACGACGGGCTGCTCCCCGGCGAGAGGGGGAGCGCGCCGCTGCCGACGAGCGCGTCCCGCAGCGGGTGCAGGAGGACGGGGACGACGAGCAGCCAGGCGACGCCCAGCGGGACGAGGCGGCGGGGCCCCCAGCCGAGGACGGGCAGCACGGCGAGGAAGAGCAGGGCGTAGTTGACGAGGATGACGGCGACGGGCGCCCCGAAGGAGCCGACGAGGAGCCCGACGAGCGCCACGACGCCGGCCCGGGCCGCCACCCCGCGGCGCGCCCGCGCCAGCCCCGGCCCGTCCGGCGCCCGCTCGCCGCCG
>NZ_JABEMA010000061.1 GCF_013004605.1 Pseudokineococcus marinus | reverse complement strand
GGGTCGAGCGCCCGCCGACACCGCTGGCCGCCGGGCCCGTCGACCTGCGCGTGCGCTTCGTCCCGCCCGCCGGGCAGCACCTCGACGACCGGTGGGGCTCGCCCGTCCGCGTCGTCGTCTCGGCGAGCCCGCCCGACCTGCTCGCCGACGGCGCCGGGACGACGACGGCGCTCGACCGGCCTCTCGTCCTGCGCGGGGAGGCCGGTGCCCGGGGGGTGCTCCACGTGTCCGCGCAGGCGGCCGCCTGCGACGCCGGCGAGGACGGCGAGGTGCCCGAGCACGCCGCGTGCCACCTCTACCAGCAGGACTGGGGCATCCCCGTCGTCCTCGGTGACGGCCCCGGTGAGCTCGTGCTCGACCTGCGCGGCGTCTGAGGACCCTCGTCGGCTAGAACCCCGCGCGGCGCGGACCGCCCGGGTCGCCGCCGGCCCCGCCGCCCATGAGGCCCCGCAGCTGCTCCTGCGCCTGCGCGGCCATCGCGGCCATCTGGTCGCCCTGCTGCGCGCGGTCGGCGACGAGGCGCTCGTGGTGCTGCTCGCAGACGCCGGTGCCCTCGAGGAGGACCGCGGCGGGCGTGCGGGCCCGTCCGGCCAGGCAGGGCGAGCACCAGCCCAGCGGGCTCGGGACGTCGGGCACGACGGTGCCGCCACCGGTCTGCGCGCTCATGCCCCGACGGTACGGCGGGCGGGCGCGGCCGGCCCTCCGCGCGGCGTCGCGCTCAGACGCCGGTCACGCTCCGGTGCCCGAAGAGCCCCGGCAGGCCGCCGGTGTGGACGAGGACGGTGCGCTCGCCGGGCCGCACCTCGCCGCGACGGACGGCGGACGCCAGCCCCGCGAGCGCCTTGGCCGTGTAGACGGGGTCGAGGACGACGCCCTCCGTGAGCGCCGCGGCCGAGAGGGCCGCGGTGCTCGCGCGCGTGGGCAGCCCGTAGCCGTCGCCGACCTCGTCCCGCGGCAGCCGCAGGTGGTCGGGCCCCACGCCCGCCAGCGCGGCGGCGGCGCCGTCGGGCAGGTGGTCGCCGAAGGCCGCGGCGACACCCCGGACGAGGCCGACGACCCGCTCGACCGGGTCGGGCACGGCACCGACGTCGACGCCGAGCACGCGGCCCGCGCCCAGCCCGGCGACGAGGCCGGCCATCGTCCCGCCCGAGCCGACGGCCGTGACGACGTGCGCGGCGTCGGGCACCTGCGCCGCGACCTCCGCGGCGGCGTCGACGTAGCCGAGGACGCCGAGGGCGTCGGACCCGCCGTAGGGGATGCGCGACGGGCGCGCGCCCTCTCCGCGCAGCCGCTCGACGACGGCGTCCGCTGCGGCGTCGAGGCCGGCGCTGTCGATGTCGCCCGCCCACTCCACCCGCGCGCCGAGGAGCTCGTCGAGCACGAGGTTGCCCGCCGGGCGCTCCGGCGCCGAGCCGACGAGCACGAGGACGCAGCCGAGGCCGGCCCGCCGGGCGGCCGCGGCGGTGGCGCGTGCGTGGTTGCTCTGCCCCGCGCCCGTCGTCACGAGGACGTCGGCGCCCTCGGCGAGGGCCCGCCCGACCGTCCGCTCGAGCTTGCGCACCTTGTTGCCGCCGCCGCCGAGCCCGGAGAGGTCGTCGCGCTTGAGCAGCAGGTCGTCCGGGCCGAGCCCCAGGTGCTCGGCGAGCCGGGGCGCCGGCTCGACGGGGGTGGGCCAGGTGCCGAGGGGCAGGTGCGGGGCGGGCGTCGTCGGCATGCTGCGGAGGCTAGGGCGCCGACGGGTCGGGACGGGGGGTGAGGACGAGGGGCCGCCCGGCGCGGGGACCGCCGCCGACCGGCGGGCGTGCTCCCCGCCCCGCGGGACTGGTTAGGGTTGCCTCGCCTGCTCCCGTCGATCGTGAGGTCCCCCGTGCACACGTCCCCCCGCCACACCTCCCGGGCCGCCGCCGCGGCCGCGCTGCTGTCGGTCGCGCTCCTGGCCGCGGCCTGCGGCTCCGACGCCCCCGAGGGCGGGACGCCGGACGCCGAGCCGACGGGCGGCGGTGGCACCAGCACCGCGACGTCCTCGTCGTCGGGGGCCTTCCCCGTCACGGTCGACACCGCCTTCGGCGAGGTCGAGATCCCCGAGGAGCCGCAGCGCGTCGTCGCCCTCGGGTGGTCGGACGCCGAGACCGCGCTCGCGCTCGGCGTCGAGCCCGTCGGCGCCAGCGACTGGCTGGGCTTCGGCGGCGACGGCGTGGGCCCGTGGTCCGAGGGCTACACGGAGTCGCCGGAGATCATCGGGACGCTCGAGCCGGAGCTCGAGGCCATCGCCGCTCTGCAGCCGGACCTCATCCTCGACACGCGCTCCGACGGCACGCAGGAGCGCTACGACGCCCTGAGCCAGATCGCGACGACGGTCGGCATCCCCGAGGGGGCGGGCGCCTACACGACGACGTGGGAGGACCAGCTCGAGCTCGTCGGCGAGGCGCTCGGCCGCGAGGACGAGGCGGACGCCCTCGAGGACGAGGTGGACCAGGCGATCGAGGACGCCGCGGCGGCGAACCCGCAGCTCGACGGCACCACCGTCGCCGTCGGCGCCCGCACGTCCGAGGGGTACAGCGCCTACACCGAGGGCGACACCCGCGTGGACCTCATGGAGTCGCTCGGCCTCGAGCAGTCCGAGCGGGTCCAGGAGCTCGCCGGCGACGGCTTCTCCGTGCCGGTCTCGAGCGAGCAGCTGGACCTCCTCGACGCCGACCTCACGGTCGTCTTCCCGATCTTCGTCGAGGCGTCGACCATCACCGACGACCCGCTGTTCCAGGCGCTGCCGTCCGTCCAGGACGGGCGCTCGGTCGTCCTGGAGGACGAGACACTCCTCAACGCCTTCTCCAGCGGCAGCGCCCCGGGCATCACCTACGCCGTCGAGAACGCCGTCCCGCTCTTCGCCGCCGCGGTCCCGGCGCGCTGACGCCCCGGCCCGTCCCGCGGGCCGCGCGCGCGAAGGCCCCCGAGCACCAGGTGCTCGGGGGCCTCGTGCGTGAGGCGGCGTCCTCTCAGCCGCGGCCTTGCCCGGTGGACGCGCTCGTGCCGCCGTCGACCGGCAGGACGGCCCCGGTGACGTAGCGGGCCGCGTCGCTGGCGAGCCACAGCACCGCGGGGGCGACGTCCTCCGGCTCGCCGGGGCGGCCGAGGGCGACGCGCTCGACCATCGTCGCCAGCGCGTCCTCGTCGCTCCACACGCCCTGCGTCAGCGGCGTGCGCGTGAAGGCGGGGGCGACGGCGTTGAGCCGCACCCCGCGCGGGCCCCAGTCGAGGGCGAGCGAGCGGACGAAGTTCGTGATCGCCGCCTTGGTGGCGTTGTACGTCGCCTGGCCCCAGTCGCCGCGGTCCCCGGACACCGAGGAGACGGCGACCAGGGTGCCGCCCGAGGCCTCCAGGTGGGGGAGCGCCGCCTTCGCGAGGTGGAAGAAGCCGTCCACGTTCGTGGCGCGCAGGTGCTCCCAGTCCTCGTCGGCGACGTCGGTGACCTCCCCGCCCGCGTAGGCGGCAGCGTTGCTGACGACGACGTCGACGCGCCCGAACCGCTCGACGACGCCCGCGACGAGGTCGCGCACCTGCGCGCCGTCGGAGACGTCGGCGGTGAGGACGGCCGCGCGCTCGTCGGGGTGCCCCGCGACGACCTCCTCGAGCGGCTCGCGGCGGCGCCCCGTCACGGCGACCGTCGCGCCGGCGTCGAGGAAGGCGCGCGCGACGGCGGCCCCGATGCCCGAGCCGGCGCCGGTGACGAGGACGACGCTGCCGGTGAAGTCGTGCGTGGTGCTCTTCTCAGCCATGCGCCCACCCTGCAGCGGCGGCGCCCGGCCCGCCCGGTGCGCCCGGTGCGTCGGCTGCGTCCGTCCCGCCGGTGCTCAGCCGTCGCCGCGGCGGTCGCGGTCGCGGCTGGGCTGCACGCGCTTGGGCTCGCCGGGCATCTTGGGGTGGTTGGGCGGGTAGGGCAGCTCGCCCTCGCCGCGCGCCTCGTCGCGGTCGGCCATCTCGAGCAGGGGCTCGAGGGAGTGGTGGACGTCGTCGAGGGCCGCCATGGGGTCTCCGCGTCGGGCGAGCAGGCCGGGGACCTCGGCGATGGTGCAGTCGTCCGGCTGGACGTCCTCGAGCTCGGCCCAGGTGACGGGGGTGGAGACGGTGGCCCGCGGGGTGCGGCGCACGGAGTAGGCGCTGGCGATGGTGTGGTCGCGGGCGTTCTGGTTGTAGTCGACGAAGATCGCCGACGTGCGCTGCTCCTTCCACCAGGCGGTGGTGACGAGGTCGGGGGCGCGGCGCTCGACCTCGCGGGCCAGGGCGATGGCCGCGCGGCGGACCTCGCGGATCTCCCAGCGCGGCTCGATGCGCACGTAGACGTGGACGCCGCGGCCGCCGGAGGTCTTGGGGTAGCCGGCCAGGCCGAGCTCGTCGAGGAGCGGGTGGAGGACGTCGAGGGCGACGCGGCGGGCCTCGTCGAAGCCGGTGCCGGGCTGGGGGTCGAGGTCGACGCGCAGCTCGTCGGGGAGCTCGACGTGGTCCGCGCGCGTCGGCCAGGGGTGGAACGTGATCGCGGACATCTGCACGGCCCAGAGCACGGGGGCCGCGGCGTCCACCCGGAGGGCGTCGGCGTGCCGGCCCGACGGGAAGGTCACGCGCACCCGGCGCAGGTAGTCGGGCGCCCGCTCCGGCACCCGCTTCTGGTACACCTCCTCGCCGTCGACCCCGTCGGGGAAGCGCTGGAGGTAGGTCGGCCGGTCGCGCAGCGCCCGCACGAGCGGGCCGAGCCCGTCGACGGCGCCGTCGGCGGACGCGCTCGCCACGGCCAGGTGGTAGTCGACGAGGTGGCGCTTCGTGCCGCCGTCGGCGCCCAGCGCGGGGAAGAGCACGCGGTCGGGGCTCGTGAGGCGCACCGCGGTGCCGTCGACGTCGAGCTCCTCGGCGGGGGCCTTCGCAGCCACGGGCGTCTCCTCCTGGCTCCGACCTCCGGCCGGACGGGCACGGTCCGTGCTGGTCGTCACTCGACGTCAACGAATCGGGTCACGACGGCGCATCCGTCGCGACCGGGACGTGCCGGAGCCTTCCGGATCGTGCGCTCTCGTCACATGCTGTTCACCCGGCCGGGGCAGTCTCCACCGCGCCCCGTGACCCCGCCATCCCACCGGTACCGCCGGTGGTCCGGCGGAGCCGGTCGCCCGCCGCCCGGCGGGCAGCACGCCCACGCCGTCGACACCGGAGGACCTCCGTGCCACGAGCACCACACCAGGCAGCGCGCGTCGCCGCCGCTGCCACCGCCGCCCTCGTGGGCGGCGCCCTGCTGGCCGCCCCCGCGGCCGCCGTCCCCGCCCCCCCGGGCAGCCCGTTCATCAGCGAGCTGCACTACGACAACGCGGGGGCCGACGCGAACGAGCGCGTCGAGCTGCAGGCCGAGCCCGGCACCGACATGACGGGCTGGACCCTCGTCGGCGTCAACGGCGCCAACGGCACGACCTACTCGCCGAAGGCCCTCACGGGCGTCGTCGGCGATTCGGGCGTCCTCGTCGTCGACTTCCCGAACCTCCAGAACGGCTCGCCCGACGGGCTGGCGCTGCTCGACGCGAGCGGCGCGCTCGTCCAGTTCCTCTCCTACGAGGGCGCCTTCAGCGCGAGCCTCGGCGGCGCGGTCGTCGACTCCACCGACATCGGCGTGGCGGAGACGGGCAGCGGCACGGCCGACGGCTCGATCCAGCTGGTCGACGGCGCCTGGGTCGTCTCGGAGGACTCCAACAGCTTCGGCGCCCGGAACGGCGAGGGCGTGGAGCCGGAGCCCGAGCCGGAGCCTGCGCAGTGCGTCGAGGACGGCCTCACGGCCATCACGGCGGTCCAGGGCACGGGCGCCGAGAGCCCGCTCGTGGGCCAGGACGTCGTCGTCGAGGGCGTCGTCACGACGTCGCCCGACGGCTTCGGCAGCGTCTTCGTGCAGGACCCGAGCGCCCGTCCGGGCCGCGCGTCCACGGCCGTCAACGTCTTCGGACCCTCCGGCAGCCCGGTGCGGAGCCTGGAGGTCGGGG
The DNA here is from genome assembly GCF_013004605.1 of Pseudokineococcus marinus. GTDB lineage: Bacteria > Actinomycetota > Actinomycetes > Actinomycetales > Quadrisphaeraceae > Pseudokineococcus > Pseudokineococcus marinus. The sequence continues at coordinate 7,104 of NZ_JABEMA010000061.1, read as the reverse complement.
ACCGCGTCCAGGTCACCGGCGAGGTCGACGAGTACCAGGGCCTCACGCAGGTCGCCGCTGACCAGGTCGCCGTCTGCGCCACCGACGTCGCCCTGCCGGCCCCGTACGTCATCACGCGCGCGTCGGCCTCCGAGGCCGAGCGCGAGCAGCTCGAGGGCATGCTCGTCCGCCCGCAGGGCACCTACACGGTCACCGAGGTCTACAACGCCAACCGCTTCGGCGAGATCGCCCTGGCGGCCGGCCCGGACGTGCTCCTCCAGGCGACCGACGTCGTGGCCCCCGGCCGGGCGGCGCAGCAGTACGAGGCGCGCAACGCCCGCAAGCAGGTGCTCCTCGACGACGGGCGCAGCACCAACCTCGCGAACGCGGGGCAGGCGCCGTCCTACGGCGCGGCGGACGACCCGATCCGGGTCGGCGACCGCGTGAGCAGCTTCGGCGACGTCTCCTACGTCCTCGACTACCGCTACGACGCGTGGCGCTACCAGCCCACCGCGCCGGTGACGGCGGAGACGACCGGGAAAGCGACGTTCGACGACGCCAGCCCGCGGACGGCCGCGCCGGAGGAGGTCGGCGGCGACGTCCAGGTCGCCACCTTCAACGTCCTCAACTACTTCACGACCTTCGGCGGCGAGGCCCGCGGCGCCTCCGACGAGGCCGGCCTGGAGCGCCAGGAGGCGAAGATCGTCACGGCGATCAACGCCCTCGGCGCCGAGGTCGTCGGCCTCGAGGAGATCGAGAACGGCGCGGCCCTCGGCGAGGACCGCGACGAGGCTCTCGCGACGCTCGTCGACGCGCTCAACGAGGCGGCCGGCGAGGGCACGTGGGCGTACGTCCCGTCGCCCGCGGCCCTGCCGCCCGCGGAGGACCAGGACGTCATCCGCAACGCCTTCATCTACCAGCCCGCGGCCGTGCAGCCGGTGGGCGAGTCGGTCGTCGACGACGACCCGGAGTGGGTGGGTCGGGCCCGCCAGCCCCTGGCGCAGACCTTCCGGGCCGGCGGCACCGACTTCATGGCGGTCGTCAACCACTTCAAGTCCAAGGGCTCGGTCCCGCAGCCGGCGCGCCCGGGTGACGAGGACACCGGCGACGGCCAGGGCAATGGCAACGCCACCCGCGTGGCCGAGGCCCAGCGCCTCGTCGAGTTCGTCGAGGGCATCGAGGGGGCGCCCGAGGCGGTCGTGCTCCTCGGCGACTTCAACTCCTACACGCAGGAGGACCCGCTCGACGTCCTCCGCGGGGCCGGCTACGTCGACCTCGGCACCGCCTACGACGCGGGCGACACCTACGTCTTCAGCGGCCGCAGCGGCTCGCTCGACCACGTCTTCGCCTCCCCGGCGATGGCCGAGGTCGTGACCGGCGCGGACGTCTGGGACATCAACGCGGACGAGTCGTACGCTTACCAGTACGACGGCTACCTGCCCTGGTACGCGCCGGACGCCTACCGGGCCTCCGACCACGACCCGGTCGTCGTGGGCGTCGACGTGGCGGACTCCCCGGTCGACGACGTCGCGTCGCTCCAGCTGCTCGACATCAACGACTTCCACGGCCGCCTCGGCGAGGCGGTGGCGCTGTCGGGCACGATCGAGCAGCAGCGCGAGCGCGAGGACGTCGACGGCACGCTCGTGCTCTCGGCCGGCGACAACATCGGCGCCTCCCCGTTCGTCTCGGCGGTCCAGGCCGACGAGCCGACGATCGAGGTGCTCAACGAGATGGGGCTGCAGGTCAGCGCCGTGGGCAACCACGAGTTCGACCGCGGCATCGACGACCTCCTCGGCCGCGTGGGCGTGGACGGCGAGTCCGGCCTGGCCGACTTCCCGATCCTCGGCGCCAACGTCTACGACGAGGCCGGCGAGCCGCTGCTGCCCGAGTACTCGATCCAGGACGTCGACGGCGTGAGCGTCGGCGTCATCGGCGTCGTCACGCAGGAGACGGGCTCGCTCGTCTCGCCGTCCGGCATCCGGGGCGTCGTCTTCGGCGACCCGGTCGAGGCGACCAACCGCGTCGTCGGCGAGCTGACCGACGGCCAGGGCGACGAGGCCGACGTCATCGTCCTGTCCGCGCACGAGGGCAACCCCCTCGGTGAGGACGAGCAGACGCTGGAGGAGGCCCTCGCGGCCGACACCGCCTTCGCCCGCATCGTCAACGGGGTCAGCCCCGAGGTCGACGCGATCTTCACGGGCCACACGCACCGCGTGTACGCCTGGGAGGCCCCCGTCTCCGGCGGCGGCACGCGCCCGGTCATCCAGACCGGCTCCTACGCCGCCAACCTGGGTCGCATCGTCCTCGACTACGACCGCACGACGGGCGAGGTGACGAGCTCGACCGTCGAGGAGGTGCCCCTCACCGACGCTCCCGCCGAGGAGCTCGCGGCGACCTACCCCCGCACCGCGGAGGTCGCCGAGACCGTCGCGGCGGCCGAGGCCTTCGCCGACGAGGTCGGCAGCGAGGTCATCGGCTCGGTGACCGGCGACATCACGCGCGCCTTCACCGACGCGGGCGTCGAGGACCGGGGGAGCTACTCCTCCCTCGGCGGCCTCGTGGCCGACACCTACGTCTACGGGACGACGCTGCGCCCCGTGGAGGACGCCGACCTCGGCCTCGTGAACCCGGGCGGCCTGCGCGCCGACCTCCTCCAGGGCGAGGACGGCGTCATCACCCTCGCCGAGGCCAACGCGGTGACGCCGTTCGCCAACGACCTCGTCGTCGTGCCCCTCACCGGCGCCCAGCTGGTCGAGGTGCTCGAGCAGCAGTGGCAGCCCGCCACCGCCTCGCGGCCGTTCCTGGCCCTGGGCACCTCGCGGGAGCTCACCTGGTCCTACGACCCGGCGGCTCCGCGCGGCGAGCACGTCCTCGTCGACAGCATCCGCATCTCCGGGGAGCCGATCGACCTGGACGCCACCTACCGGGTGGCGACGAACTCCTTCCTCGCCTCCGGCGGTGACAACTTCACCACCTTCGCCGAGGGCGCGATCGAGCTCACCGGGCTGATCGACTTCGACGCCTTCGAGGCGTACCTGCGGGAGAGCAGCCCGCTGAGCCCGGAGGACTACACCGGCCGCGTCACCGTCGGTGACGCGACCGAGCAGCCCGAGCCGGCCGCCGAGGTCAGCGCCTCGACGACCACCGTCCGCGCGGGCCAGTCGGTCACCGCGTCGGCGTCGGGCTTCGCGCCCCGCGAGGTGCTCACCGTCTCGGTGCTCGGCCGGGTCTACGGCACGGCCCGCGTCAGCGCGGACGGCGACGGCTCCATGCGCGTCACCATCCCCCGCGAGGCGCAGCCGGGCGACTACACGGCGGTCGTGACGGGCAGCGCGGGCAGCCGCGCCACGCTCGACTTCACGGTCGTGCGCTGACGCCCAGCACCCACCCGCACGGCAGCAGGGCCCCCGCAGCGCGCGCTGCGGGGGCCCTGCTGCGTGCGGCGACCTGGTCGACGGAGGTGGCCGTGCACGGTCACCTCCGTCGAGCAGGTCAGCCGGCGATGACGGCGGCGCGCGCCAGGGCCGCCGCGCCGACGACGCCGGCGTCGTCGCCGAGGGAGGAGACGACGAAGCGCAGCTCGGGGCTCGGGCGCAGCATCCACGGGCCCGCGGCCGCCGCGATCCGGTCGACGAGGTCCTGGCCGAGCTTCTCGGGAAGGCCGCCGCCGACGACGACGAGCTCGACGTCGAGGAGGTTGACCGCGGAGCCGACCGCCACCCCGAGGTGCTCGACCGCGGAGTCGACGAGCTGGGTCGCCATCTCGTCGCCCTCGTCGAGGGCCCTCGCCCAGACGCTGGAGGTCGGGCGCGGCCTGTCCTCCTCGTCCTGGATGGCGAACAGGCGCGTCTCCCGCCCGGCGCCCACGAGCGCGTGCGCGGCGCCGGCCATCATCCGCCGCCCGGCGTAGGCCTCCACGCAGCCGCGGCGCCCGCACCCGCACATCGCGCCGCCGGGCTGGACCTGCACGTGCCCGATCTCGCCCGAGGAGCCGCGCGAGCCCTCGTAGGGGCGGCCGTCGAGGACCAGGGCGCCGCCCACGCCGGTGCCGAGCCACAGGCCGAGGACGTCGCGGGCGCCCCGCGCCGCCCCCGCGACCCACTCGCCGAGGAGGCCGACGTTCGCGTCGTTGCCGAGGGTGACCGGGGCGTCGAGGCGCGACGTGAGGCCGCCGACGAGGTCGACGTCGGCGTCCCAGCCCGCGAGGTTGGGCACCGTGAGGACCTGGCCGGCGTGGACGACGCCGGGGATGCCGACGCCCACGGCCACCGGGTCCCCGTCGAGGTCGGCGACGAGCTCGGCCACGGCGTCGAAGACGGCGTCCGGCCCGCTCGTCGGCGTGGGGACCTTGCCGCGGTCGTGCACCTCGTGGTCGCCGGACACCATGCCGACCTGGATGTTGGTGCCGCCGACGTCGACGCCGGCGACGAGGGTCCTGCTCGCGCTCATCGTCCCTGACTAGCAGCGATCGGGAGCGGCGGGCACCCGGGGCGGGTCACGATCCGGTGGTCACCGGGCGCCGCCGGGGCCGCGGGGCGCGCGCCGCGGGCGGGGCCGTGGAGGCCCGCACGACGAGCCGCGGGCGGACGAGCAGCTCGCCGCGCACGCCCTGCTCGCCGCGGAGCTCCGCCAGGAGCGCGCGCGCCGCGGCCGTGCCGACGGCGTCGACGTCCTGGTGCACGGTCGTCAGGGGAGGGTCGGTGAAGTCGAGGAGCGGTCCGTCGTCGCACCCCACGACGGACACCTGCTCCGGCACCGCCAGCCCGCGCTCCCGGGCGGCCCGCACCGCGCCGAGGGCCATGAGGTCGGACCCGCAGACGATCCCCGTGACGCCGCGGTCGAGCAGCGCGTGCGCCGCGGCCTCGCCGCCCTCGATGCGGAACTGGGTGTGGACGACGAGGGAGTCGACCTCCCCCGGGCGCACGGAGCCGGCGAGGTGGCGCCGGACGGCGTCGTGGAAGGCGGCCGTCTTGCGGATCGAGGGCACGTAGCGGGCGGGTCCCATGGCGAGCCCGACCCGCTCGTGGCCGAGGCCCACGAGGTGGGCCACGGACTGCTCGACGGCCGAGGCGTCGTCGGTCGAGACGAAGGGCGCGTCGATCCCGTCCATCCAGCCGTTGACGAAGACGGCGGCGAGCCCGCGGCGCCGCAGGTGCTCGTAGGGCCCGGCGTCGGCGTCCGTGTTGGCGTGCACGCCCGAGAGGAAGACGACGCCGGAGGCCCGCTGCTGCAGCAGGACCCGGACGAAGTCGGCCTCGTGCACCCCACCGGGGACGAGGGAGCAGACGACGGGCGTGTAGCCGGCCCGCGCGAGGTGCGTCTGCACGACGAGCGACAGGGCGGGGAAGACGGGGTTCGTCAGCTCGGGCACGACGATCCCGACGAGCCCCGCCACCGGCGCGGGCAGGAAGCGGTCGTCGTAGCCGAGCACGTCGAGGACGGACCGCACCTTGTCGCGGGTGGCCTGCGAGACGCCGGGCTTGTCGTTGAGGACGCGGCTGACCGTGGCCTCGCTCACCCCCGCGCGGACGGCGACGTCCGCGAGCCTCATGCGCATCCGTGCAACCTACTCGCGCAGGCGGCCCGACTTCTGTGACGCAAGACACTTCCATCGTCTGCAAGAATCTTGCTACTGTCCCGCCACGCAGCGCGGCGTGAGCCGCCGGCCCGAACCCCGCCGACGGCCCTGGTGCACCGGAGCACCCAGGGCGCGGTTGCGCCCCGCTCGACCTCACCTCCGCTCGACAACTCCCCCCGAGGGCCGCCACGGCCCTGCCCGCTCGACTGACGAGGAGCACCATGCGCATCCCCCTGAGGGCGGCCGTCGCGGCCGTCGGCATCGCCGCGCTGACCGCCGGCTGCAGCGGAGGGAGCGGCGACGGCGCCGCCCCCGCCGGGACGACCGCGCCCGAGGGCGGCGCGAGCGCCGAGGAGACCGGCGCGCCGGCGCGCGACGACGCCGACCTCGTCGTCTGGACCGACGAGCTCAAGATCGACCCCGTGACGCAGATCGCCGAGCAGTTCGGCGAGGAGAACGGCATCTCGGTCGCCGTCCAGGCCGTCACGGACCTCCAGTCGAACTTCATCACCGCCAACGCGGCGAGCAACGGCCCCGACGTCGTCGTCGGCGCCCACGACTGGATCGGCAACATGGTGCAGAACGGGGCGATCGACCCCCTGCAGATCACCGCCGACCAGCTCGGGCAGTACTCCGAGGTCGCCGTCGACGCCGTCACCTACGACGACCAGCTCTACGGCCTGCCCTACGGCGTCGAGGCGCTGGTGCTCTACCGCAACACCGACCTCGCGCCCGAGGCGCCGGCGACGCTCGACGACGCCTTCGCCACCGGTCTGCAGCTCAAGGAGGCGGGCACGGTCGAGTCCGCCTTCAACCTGCCCGTCGGTGAGCTGGGCGACGCCTACCACATGCAGCCCCTGTACACCTCGCTCGGCGGCTACGTCTTCGGGCGCGACGCCTCGGGCGCCTACGACCCGACCGACCTGGGGGTGGGGGACGAGGCCTCCCAGGCGGCCGGCGCCCGCATCCAGGAGCTCGGCGAGGGCGGCTCCGGCGTGCTCACGCGCTCGGTGAGCGGCGACAACTCCATCGCCCTCTTCGCGGACGGCCAGGCGCCGTACCTGCTGTCGGGCCCGTGGGCCCGCGCCGACGTCGAGGCCGCGGGCTTCGGCTGGGACGTCCAGGCCGTGCCGGGCTTCGCGGGCGCCGAGCCGGCGCAGCCCTTCACCGGCGTGCAGGCGTTCTACGTCGCGTCCAACGGCGCGAACAAGGCCTTCGCGCAGGAGTTCGTCACCGGGACGATGAACACCGAGGAGGCCATGCAGACGATGTACGACGGGGCCAACATCCCGCCGAGCCTCGTCTCGCTCCAGGAGTCCGAGGTGGCCGCCGACCCGCAGCTGCAGGCCTACCTCGACGCCGCCAACGCCGGTGAGCCGATGCCGTCCATCCCGCAGATGGGCGCCGTCTTCGAGCCCCTCGGACAGGCCTACTCCGCCATCGTCGGCGGCGCCGACGGCGCCGAGACGATGGTCCAGACCGGCGACACCATCCGCGCCGCGATCAGCTGAGCCCCCGGCGCCGGGGCGGGCCCTCCCGCCCCGGCG
>NZ_JABEMA010000060.1 GCF_013004605.1 Pseudokineococcus marinus | reverse complement strand
CAGGCCCTCCGACCAGGCGGCGTCCCCGGCGGAGGTCTCGCCACCCGCGCGCTCGGCCGCGGCGGCGAGCTCGGCGAGGAGCAGGCCCACGAGCGGGCCGCTCGTGCCGCCGACCTCGTCGAGGAACACCTCCCCCGCCGCCGCCAGGGCCTCGGCCCCCGTGCGCCCCGACGCGGGGCCGTCCGCGTCGAGGCGGGCGACGACGCGGCGCAGGCCGCCGCGGACGTTGTCGCCGAAGTCCCCGTCGCCGGCCAGGCGGTCCAGGCGCGTGAGGTCGTCGTGCGAGGCCTCGACGTCGCCCGCCCAGCGGCGCAGGGCGCCTCCGAGGACGACGGCGCCGCCGTCACGGGCTTCGAGGCGGCCGGTCGCAGCGAGGCGCTGCGCGGCGTCGAGGCGGTCGCGCGCCACGCCGTCGTGGCCGCCGTCAATTCTCCTTTAGAACCGGTAAGAACGACTACCTATCGTCACGGTCGGGCATAAGACCTCTGGAGACGGCCGCGACGATAGTGGTCGTCAAGATTAAACCGCCCACAATCAAGAGGGCCGTCACGACACTATCTGCGCCTTCGGGCTGCCATGTGTTGTAAACACTCAAACCAAGGAACGGCACTAGCGCCCCCAGTGTGTACACAAAGGGGTTCCATGTTGGACTTGCATTCTCTACCGTGGGGCAGAGCCCGCTATCAGTGCGCAGCGCAGCGCAGCCGTCAGTGGCGAAAGTGAAGTACGTAACGCCTAGGGCATACAGGACGGCAAGCGTCATCAGGGCCCTTGAGGGTAGAAAGCCGTAGCCGACGGTCAGATCCTGCAGCCAACCCCAAGCGCGAACATGCAGAGGGCCCTGCTTGTGCCGTGCGCGTAGTCGCGCTCTATCCACACCCCTAGCCTGCTCGAATTGTCCGCTTTGCCGCAGGGTGCGAGCTAGCTGGCGGTAAGGCTGAGGGGCATATGGCGAGGAGACGCGCTCTAGCCACCGTAAGCGCCCGCCCGCATCCAGTTCGCCCGACAAGAGCTCATAGTGCATGTTCTGTACATCTACCTTGCCGGCCGCCGGCCAACTTTTGCTGGCGTCAGTTAAGCGGTGTAGGCGCGCCCCGGCCAGGATCACGTCTCCAACCACCTCGCTTTCGAAGCGAAGGTCCAGGTGTCGCGCCTCTAGATTCCTCGCATCTAGGCCAGCTGGCGCGTCACCTCCCAAGGTCGCCAACTCGAAGATCAAGTCTCCTGCGACGCGCGCATCGGCAGCTTCAAGTAAGCCGAGGAGGTGGCTTGACCGGGCGTCAAAATCCCCGGCGACGGTAGCGTTAGACATTCGAATCGAGGAGCCACGCCAGTGCCCACCATTCGCTCTGTCCATGACCGACCCAAGAGAGGCACGCTGTAGTGGCGTCGCGGTCAACTTCGAGTCGGCGGCGCGGAGACTGCCTCGAATTTCGGCCCCCAGTAGGTCGACCGTGCCCCTGGCGGACAGACGTTCTAAGACGACATCACCGTGCACCGAGATCCTGGGCGACAGCAAACTCCTCTCGCCGTCGCGCGAGATATTGGCGTCCGCGAGGACAAAAGAGTGCCCCACTGCAGACAGAGAGGTGTCAAGAGTTCCTTGAAGGAGCACTTCGCTGGCGTCGAAGTTCCCACCGACTGCGCTGGAGGCAAATTGGAGAGCCGTGCCATTGAAGGCCGCTTGCACGTTCGTGCGCACCAGTCTGATGTCCCCGACAACGCTGACGCGCGTGAAGTTGACGCCCGCCGAAAATTGGGCCCCGTCAAGCGTCAAGTCACCGTCGATTTTGCCTCGATCTCCCACAAGAGTCCATTGACGAGAACTGTTTGACGACACGCGTGCATCCGTCATATCCCAATGACAGAGGACGTACACCCCGTGCAGGTACAGTCGTCCCGTAGACTTGAGTTCCCTCATGAGAAGGGAGCCAGCTATGGACATGTGGTCCGCGCGTAGGGCCTCGCCGCCAAGACCGTCAAGGGTCGCGGCGACCATGGAGACCTGGCATCCAACCTCTGCTTGGTGCAGGGAAATCATGCCCCGCACCTTGGCCGAAGCTAAGGCAAGGCCGAGTCCGAGGTTCGTATGCGCAAGATCTAGCGCGAGCCGCGCCTTATGTCTACCTGCATCTAGGGTGGCGCCCGTCAGATTCATGCTGCCGGATACGTGAAGACCACGTGCGTCAATGGCGCCAAGAAAGTGGGACCCAGCGGAGGCGTTGAAGTTCCCTTCCACTCTCGCGCCATTTGCGCTGACCGATACGCCCGCGTCTTGGCGAAGTTGAGCACCATCGATTATGACGGTACCGCCAACTCGCGCCTCGTCTAGTCCGAGACCTCCCTCGAAGCGGGAGCCTGCTAAAAGCAAGTCGCCATCGCAATTGGATGAGCAGAGACACAATGCTTCGCCGCCCTGGCGAGTGATCTCAAGCCGCTTGGCGTCCAGATCTGCCATGCGAGCCCCTGTCAATAGCACGGGGCCACTCACATGAGTGTCATAGAGCCATATTGGGCCTTGGCAAGAGATCCGCATCGCCTGGAGCGCAGGCAAGGCGCACCGTACAAAACCGACAAACTTAAGTGATGCGTCGTTGAGCATGGGTGGGCTGTCGAAGCTGCAGTCAGTGAACATGAAGGCGCCGGCGTCCGCGCACCCCAGATCTAACTCTCCCTGTATGCGCGCGCCTCGCACGACAAGTCGTGGTGGGTAAACCGTTCCCTCGTGTGGCATATTGATCAGGATGGCCGCGAGGACGCTCGCGCGAAGGACTCGAGAGGCTGGCCAGGTAGCGGCCTGAGTCACATCAATGGTCGCATCGACTTCGCCCGCTGCATCGAAGTCCTCGCCCGACAGATACGCCGCGTATAGCGACGCCTCTTGCGTCGTGAGTTGCACTCCGAGGAGATCCCAATCGACTGTCACAGGGTCAAGCCTCTCTAGGCGCAGCGAGTAGCGCCTGCCTGTACACATCCATGGTCCGCTCGCCAATCGCCGCCCAGGAGAACTCGGCGACGGCGCGCTCGCGGCCGGCCTCGCCGCGGCGTCGCGCCTCGGCGGGGTCGGAGACCGCCTCGGTGAGGACACGGGCCAGGTCGGCCGCGAAGGCCTCCGGGTCCGTGGGCGCCCCCGTCCCGTCCTGCACCTGGTCGATGGGGACGAGCCAGCCGGTGCGGCCGTCGTCGACCACCTCGGGGATGCCCCCGGTCGCCGTGCCGACGACGGCTGTGCCGCAGGCCATCGCCTCGAGGTTGACGATGCCGAGCGGCTCGTAGACCGAGGGGCACACGAAGACCGTCGCGAGCGAGAGCACCTGGCACAGCTCGGCGCGCGGCAGCATCCGGTCGATCCGCACCACGCCGGTGCGCATCGCGGCCAGCGCGGACACGAGCTCGTCGACCTCCGCGGCGATCTCGGGGGTGTCCGGCGCGCCGGCGCACAGGACGAGCTGCACCTCCGGGGGCAGCTGCGCCGCGGCGCGCAGCAGGTGCGGCAGCCCCTTCTGGCGTGTGATGCGCCCGACGAAGACGACGCTCGGGCGGTCGGGGTCGATCCCGAGGGAGCGCACGTGCTCGCGCGCCTCCGGCGAGTCGTCCCGCTGCCAGTCCTCGGCGTCGATGCCGTTGTGCACCACGTGCACCCGCTCGGGGTCGACACCCGGGTAGCACCGCAGGATGTCGGCGCGCATCCCGGCGCTGACGGCGACGACGGCGTCCGCCGTCGTCATCGCCTGCTCCTCCGCCCAGCTCGACAGCCGGTAGCCGCCGGCGAGCTGCTCGGCCTTCCACGGGCGCAGCGGCTCGAGGCTGTGCGCCGTCACCACGTGAGGGACGCCGTGCAGCTTCGCGGCGAGGACGCCGGCGAGGTTCGCGTACCAGGTGTGGGTGTGGACGAGGTCGGTGCCCTCGGCGGCGGCGACCATGCCGAGGTCGACGCCCAGGGTGCGCAGGGCGGCGTTGGCGCCGGCGAGGGTCTCCGGCTCGGGGTGCGCCGTCACGCCGTCCTCCTCGCGCGGGGCGCCGAAGCACTGCACCCGGACGTCGGCCAGCGGCCGCAGGGCGCGCGCGAGCTCGGCGACGTGGACCCCCGCACCGCCGTAGACCTCCGGCGGGTACTCGCGGGTCAGGAGGTCGACGCGCGGCCGCCATCCCTCCTCGTGCGGGAGGGCACCGGCGCCCGGGTCGGCGCCCGGTCCGGTCCCCGGGGTCGCTGCGGCGGAGTGGGCGGCGCTGGCCATGGGGCGGACCGTAGCGCCCGCGCGCAGGTCGCGGCGCCCGGACGCCTTGCGCCGCAGGCGTCGGCCCCTAGGGTCTGCCCATGTCCAGCCCTCGCGTCCTCGCCATCGTCCTCGCCGGCGGCGAGGGCAAGCGGCTGATGCCCCTCACGGCCGACCGCGCCAAGCCGGCCGTGCCCTTCGGCGGCACCTACCGGCTCATCGACTTCGCCCTCAGCAACGTCGCGAACTCGCGGTACCTGCAGATCGTCGTGCTGACGCAGTACAAGTCCCACAGCCTCGACAAGCACGTGTCCATGACCTGGCGCATGTCGACGATGCTCGGCAACTACGTGACGCCCGTGCCGGCGCAGCAGCGCGTGGGGAAGAACTGGTACCTCGGCAGCGCCGACGCGATCTACCAGAGCCTCAACCTCATCGACGACGCCCGGCCCGACATCGTCGTCGTCGTGGGCGCGGACCACGTGTACCGCATGGACTTCTCGCAGATGGTCGACGCCCACATCGCCTCCGGGGCCGGCTGCACCGTCGCCGGGATCCGCCAGCCCGTCGGGCTGTCCGACCAGTTCGGCGTCATCGAGGTCGGCGAGGGCGCCGACATGGGCTCGACGCCGCGGATCACCGCGTTCCGCGAGAAGCCCACGGACCCGACGACGATCCCGGGGTCCCCCGACGAGATCCTCGCCTCGATGGGCAACTACGTCTTCGACGCCGACGCCCTCGTCGAGGCGGTCACCCGCGACGCCGCGGACGACTCCTCCAAGCACGACATGGGCGGCGACATCGTCCCCGACTTCGTCTCCCGCGGCTCCGCGGCGGTCTACGACTTCCAGCGCAACGACGTGCCGGGGGCCACGGACCGCGACCGCGGCTACTGGCGCGACGTCGGGACGATCGACTCCTACTACGAGGCCCACATGGACCTGACGTCGGCGCTGCCGGTCTTCAACCTCTACAACGACCGCTGGCCCATCCTGTCGCAGCAGCGGCCCCTGCCGCCCGCGAAGTTCGTCCACGGCTGGCACGGGCGCGCGGGCACGGCGGTCGACTCCATCGTCGCCCCGGGCGTCGTCGTCTCGGGCGCGACCGTCGAGGGCTCCGTGCTCTCGACCGGGGTGCAGGCGCACTCGTGGAGCTCGGTGACGGACTCCGTCCTCCTGGACGGCGTGCAGGTGGGGCGTCACGCCGCGGTGCGTCGCGCGATCATCGACAAGAACGTCGTCGTCCCCGAGGGCGCCCGCATCGGCTTCGACCCCGACCACGACCGCGCGCGCGGCTTCGTCGTCACGCCGTCGGGGCTCACGGTGGTGGGCAAGAACGCCGTGGTCGAGCCCTGAGCGAGCCCGCCGCGCGGGTCCTGCTGCTCGACGGGGACCACGGCTCGGACGGCCGACGGGCGCGGCAGCACGCCGAGCGCAGCTGGGCCGACGCCGTCGGCGCCGCCAGCGGCTGGGTCGCTGCGGCCGGCGGTCGCGTCGTCGACGAGCGCGCCCTGCCCGCCCTCGAGGGCGACGGTGACGCCGGCGTCGAGTGGCGGGTGGAGCCGTCCTCGCCGGACGCGGACGTCGACGCCGTCGTGACCGAGCTGCGGGCCCGGGCTCGCGAGGAGGCGCCCGGGCTGACGACCGACCTCGTCGTCGTGCCCGCGGCGCTGGACGCGCTGCCGCGGCTCGTCGTCCTCGACGTCGACTCGACCCTCATCACCGGCGAGGTCGTCGAGATGCTCGCGGCGCGCGCCGGCGTCGAGGACGAGGTCGCGCGCGTCACCGAGGCCGCCATGCGCGGCGAGGTCGACTTCACCGAGAGCCTGCACCGCCGCGTCGCCCTGCTCGAGGGCTTGCCGGTCGATGTCCTCGACGACGTCCGCGCCGAGGTCGTCCCCTCCCCCGGCGCGGCGACGATGGCCTCGGCGCTGGCCGGGGCCGGCGTGCCCGTGGGCGTCGTCTCGGGCGGCTTCCTCGAGGTCGTCGGGCCCCTGGCGGCCTCGCTCGGCATCCCGCACGCCCGCGCCAACGCCCTCGAGGTCGAGGCGGGCCGGCTGACGGGCCGGGTCCGCGGCGACGTCGTCGACGCCGCCGCGAAGGAGCGCTTCCTGCGCGAGCTGGCGCAGCACCACGGCGTCCCGACGGCGGGGACGGTGGCGGTCGGTGACGGCGCCAACGACCTCGACGCCGTGCGCGCCGCCGGCACGGGCGTGGCCTTCTGCGCCAAGCCGGTGCTCGCCGCGGCGGCGGACGTGGTGCTGCGCCACCGCGACCTCACCGCCGTCGTCCACCTCGTGGGGGTCGGACGGCCCGAGGCCGGCTGAGACCGCCCTGCGCACGGGGCCCGCGGGCTCAGCGCGGGGGCGGGCGCTCGGGGTCAGGGCCGGGCGGATCAGCGCAGGGGGTCGGCGACGGGCGCGGTGCGGCCTGCGAACGCCACGACGGGCTCGGGGTCGCTGGTCACCTGCGCCTGCCCCGGCACCGGCAGGAAGGGCCCGCCCAGCACCGAGTACTCGCCCTCGTAGTGCGTCGTCAGCGTGATCACGTACTCACCCGCCCGCTCGTACACGTGCGTCACCCGCAGGTCCGGCCACGGCGCCCCCGCCTCCGACGTCGGACCGGTCACCGTCCCGTCGCCGTAGTCCCACGTGTACGCCACCGGTGTCGCCCGCACCGTCACCGGGAACCCCAGCAGGTCCGTCTGCAGCGTCACCGGCTCGGCCACGGCGTAGGTGTTCGTCGGCATCGCCACGAGCACCTCCCCCGACGCCGGCTCCACCCCCGAGCGCCCCGCCGGCAGCGGCAGCCGCTGGAAGTCCGCCTGCGTCATCACCGGCAGCACCAGCGCCTCCACGGCGTCCGGCGCCCCCGGCTCACCGGGCTGGAACGGCACCCGGCACACCCGCCCGGTCTGCGTGAACGGGCCCGACGCCGCCCCGTCCGTCGCCGGCGCCTGCCACACGAAGAACATCAGCTGCCCCGGCGGGCACGCCGCCCGCGTCGCCCCGCAGTCGTCGCTCGCCCCACCGTTCGCGTCGTTGCCGGAGCACGCCGGCAGCAATCGTCTGATGACCTGCGGCGCCGACGCCCTCGCCGTCGATACACCGGGAGCCCGCGTCTGCGTTCGCCCACTGCCCGACGCCGACGACTCACCTCGACTACGAGCCTTGCCTAGGAGGGTCGCTTCACCGGCGCCCAGTTTTGGGGTAATCACGACCGAGGAGGGCGCTTCGTCCGCTCGAGCCTCCAGTGGCGAGGTGAGGGAGCAGCAGGCGACCAGGACCCCGCCAAGGGCGGCGCCGATCAGGCGCCTAGGCCGAACATCAGCCACGTGTCCTCCTCCCGCACGAGAACGGCCCCTAGTGACGTCGTCTCGCCTTCGACGGTCTCGAGGACCTCACCGTCGGAACCGAGCACTCGTCCCGGACGCACCGTCAACGTCGTTGAAACGAGAGTGGCGCCGGTGCCGTCGGGCGCGGGCGCAACGACTTCCGTCAAAACGAACTGGGACCCTTCGACCGTCCGGTCGAGCGCTCTTAGCTGATCGACCTCGTCGATGTAGGCGTTGCACACCTCGCAGTCGGGGGTCGAGTGCGAAGCCAGCGTTGACGTGTCGAGCGTCGTGTAGGCCTGCTCCAACGTGTCGAACCAGTAGCGCACGAACGCCTCGGCGCCCGCGGCGTCGTCGGTCGTCGCCTCGGGCGGCAGGGTCGGGGCCGGACCGCGTTCGGCGGTCGGAGCGTCGTTGCTCGGCGTCGCCGTCGCGGTGGGAGCGGGCAGAGGGGCCGTCGTCGACGTCTCCGCGGGCGCGCCGGTGGGAAGCGGCGAGCCGGGCTCCGGGTCGCTGCAGCCGGCGAGCGCGAGCAGGGCCGCGGCGGCTGCCGCAGGGACGAGGAGGCGCACCCGCCGACCGTAGCCAGCCCTGGCCTCCCCGATCCGGTGACGGACGGGTCCCTGTGGATGAACCGGGCTCTCCGCCCGGTGCGGGCGCCCTGGGTGGTGGACCGCGTGGGTCACGGCCGGCGCTGGTGGACCTCGTGGGTCCCACGTCGGCGTGGCGCCCCACGCCGTCCACCACCGAAGCCTGCCAGCCCACGGGGTCCACCACCGACGCACGCTGGCCCACGAGGTCCACCACCGACGCATGCTGGCCCACGAGGTCCACCACCGACGCATGCTGGCCCACGAGGTCCACCACCGACGCATGCTGGCCCACGAGGTCCACCACCGACGCATGCTGGCCCACGAGGTCCACCACCGACGCGCCCTGGCCCACGAGGTCCACCACCGAGCAGGAGCGCGGACTTCGCGGGTCGGCACGCCGAGGCGCAAGCGTGATCGCGCACTTCGAGGGGCAGCGGTCGGCGCGTCGTCCCCCGACGTCCGCGCCCCCGGCAGCGGCTCAGCGCGTCGTCCCTCGACGTCCGCACCCGCGACAGCCGCTCGGCGCGCCGTCCCCCGACGTCCGCGGCGGGGCGCTGGCGACCCTCCCGGGGCAGCGCCCCGAGCGGACGGGTCAGGGACCGAGGACGTCGACCAGGTCGGCGCTGGCGGGCAGCAGCTGGGCGCGCTCGTCGTCCCAGCGCAGGACGGCGGCGCAGGCCGTGCCGAGGCCGGCGAGGACCTGGGCGCGGCGGTCGGCCGCACCGGGCGCGGACGACGGCCCGGCCAGCGCGACTGACAGGCCTGAGGCGCCGGGCTCGTGGCACACGAGCACCGTCGTCGTCGCGGCGGCGGCGTGCCGCTCGAGCACGGCGCCCAGGCGCGCGGGGCTCGCCTCGTAGACGTCCGGGTCCTCCACCAGGGGCCAGGCCTCGTCGGCGACGACGAGCTCGGCGGTGCGCCGCGCCCGCGCCGCGTCGGAGGAGACGACGACGTCCGGCGAGATGCCGCGCTCGCGCAGCGCCCGCCCGACGGCCCGGGCCTCGTCCTCGCCGCGCGCCGTCAGCGGGCGGGCGTGGTCGGAGCTCGCGCCGACCGGCTCGGCCTGGGCGTGCCGGAGGACGACGAGGAGCGCCAGCTCAGCTCCCCATCGCGTGGACGCCGCCGTCGACGTGCACGATCTCGCCCGTCGTCGCGGGGAACCAGTCCGACAGCAGCGCGACGCACGCGCGGGCCGCGGGCTCGGTGTCCGCGAGGTCCCAGCCGAGGGGGGCGCGCTCGGGCCAGCTGTTCTCGAAGGCCTCGAAGCCCGGGATCGACTTGGCGGCCATCGTGCGCAGCGGGCCCGCGGACACGAGGTTGACCCGCGTGCCCTCCGGCCCGAGGTCGCGGGCCAGGTAGCGCGCCACCGACTCGAAGGCGGCCTTGGCGACGCCCATCCAGTCGTAGACCGGCCAGGCGAAGCTGGCGTCGAAGGTCAGGCCGACGACGCTGCCGCGCTCCGCCATGAGCGGGCGCGCCGCCACCGCCAGGGACTTGAGGCTGTAGGAGGAGATCTGCAGGGCCGCCGAGACGTCCTCCCAGCTCGCCGCCATGAAGTCGAACGCGCCCTGCGGGGCGAAGCCGATGGAGTGCAGGACGCCGTCGAGGCCGTCGACGTGCTCGCGCACCCGCTCCGCGAGGGCGTCGAGGTCCTCCTGGTCGGAGACGTCGAGCTGCACGACGGGCGCCGGCTGCGGCAGGCGCCGGGCGATCGCCTGCGTGATGCGCATCTGGCGGCCGAAGGAGGTGAGCACGACCGTCGCGCCCTCCTGCTGCGCCACCTGCGCGACGCGGAAGGCGATCGACGCGTCGGTCAGGACCCCCGTGATGAGCAGTCGCTTGCCGTCCAGGATCCCCATGCGCGTGCCGTCCCTCTCGATGTCGCGGTGCTCGTGGTCGTTCGTGCTGCTGGGCGCCCCGGCCACGGGCCGGGGCTCGGGGTGGCGGTGGGTCAGTGCCCCATGCCGAGGCCGCCGTCCACGGGGACGACAGCGCCGCTGATGTAGGCGGCCGCCTCCGAGGCGAGGAAGACGCAGACGCCCGCCACCTCCTCGGGCCGGGCGAGGCGGCCGGCGGGGATGGCGGCCAGGTAGCCGTCCCGCGTCGCCTCCGGCAGGGCGGCCGTCATGTCGGTCTCGACGAAGCCGGGCGCGACGACGTTGGCCGTGATGCCGCGCCCGCCCAGCTCGCGCGTCACGGAGCGCGCGACGCCGACGAGGCCCGCCTTGCTGGCCGCGTAGTTGACCTGGCCGGGCGACCCGTAGAGACCGACGACGCTCGACACGAGCAGCACGCGCCCGCGGCGCAGCCGCACCATGCCCTTGGTGGCGCGCCGCACGCAGCGGAAGGCGCCCGTGAGGTTGGTGTCGACGACGTCGGTGAAGTCCTCCTCGCTCATGCGCAGGAGGAGCTGGTCCTTCGTCACGCCGGCGTTGGCGACGAGCACCTCCACCGGTCCGTGCTCGGCCTCGACCCGGGTGAAGGCCTCGTCGACGGACGCGCCGTCGCGGACGTCGCAGGCGACGCCGAGGACGCCGTCGGGGGCGTCGCCCGTGCGGGTGGTGACGGCGACGCGGTCGCCCGCCGCCACGAACGCCTCGGCGATGGCCCGCCCGATGCCCCGGTTGCCGCCGGTGACGAGGACGCTGCGGGGCTCGGGCACGCGGGGGACCTTCCGTCGGGGCCGTCACCGGCCGGACGGCCGGTGACGCTGGTGCGGTCGCGGACGCTACCGGAGGGCGCCCGTCGACGGCGCCCCCGCCACGGCCCGTCGACGGGCCCTCCGGCAGGGGACGGCGCACGGCCACCTCCGGCGTCGGCGGCACCCCGCGCGCGCCCGCGCGCGGGCGCGGCTTACCGTAGTGGTCGTGGTCTCCACCAGCGCCTCAGGCGCTCAGCGGACCGCACCCGGCTCGCGCGGGCGCGGTCCCTCGCCGTCCCTCCCGCCCTCGGCCGACCGCTCGGCGCGGGCGCGCCGCCCGCACCGCGACGACGCCCCGGTGCAGCGCATCACCACCGCCCCCGTGGGGCAGAGGCAGCACCAGCACCAGCAGATCGGCCGCTACCTGTGGTCCATGGGCGTCCGCACGGCGTGCTTCGTCGTGGCCATCGTCCTCGCCCAGGCGGGCTACATGGCTCTCATGTGGCTCTTCGTCGCCCTCGCCGTCGTCCTCCCCTACATCGCCGTCCTCGTGGCGAACGCGGGGCGCGAGACGGTCGGGCCGACGACGACGCAGGTGACGCCGCCCGCGCAGCCGTCGATCACCGCAGCACCGCCGCGCCCGGCGTCCGAGCCTCCGCTCGTGGGCGAGGTCTTCCAGGGCCAGGTGCTCGACGCGGACGAGCCCACCGGCACCGGTCGCCCGAGCGCCGAGGGCACGGGACCGGGGAGCACCGGCACCGGTCCGAGGACCTGGGAGGCGGAGCGGCTCCGCCCGCCGGCCGACGGCGGCGACCGCCGCAGCGCGGCCTGACGGGCCACGGCGCCCGCTCTCGCCGCCCCAGCCGCCGCTCGTGGGGCGGGTCGTCGAGCCTCTCTCCCCCGGTGGGGTGGTCGTCTCCTCGGACGGGCGACGTCGCCGTCCCGGCGGCGCGAGCGCCCTTCCTCGCCAGGTGGTGCGTGCCATACTCGTCCCCGGCGCCGCCCGTCCCCCCCGTCGGGCGCGCGTCGACGACGCCGGGCGGCGTCTCCCCCGTCGCCGCCCGGCGTCGTCCTCGTCTCCGGCCCTGCACGACGTCCGGCTCCGTGCGACGTCCGGGCTCGGGCCGGCTCCCGCGCGGTGCGGTCGAGCGCTGGGCGGTTTCCGACGCCGGGCCTCCCGAGCCCGAGCACAGGGCCTGTCGTGGGCGCCGGAGCGGTGGGAGGACACTGGGCTCGTGCCCGACTTCCCCGGCAGCCCCACGCCGCCTCCGTCGGCGGCTCCCGCGGACGGCCCCGCGGGCCCGCTCGTGTGCAGCGCGCGCGGCTGCCGCGCCCGGGCCGCGTGGGGCCTGCGCTGGAACAACCCCCGCCTGCACGCCCCCGAGCGGCGCAAGACGTGGCTCGCGTGCCCCGACCACCGGGAGCACCTGTCCACCCACCTCGCCGAGCGGTCCTTCCTGCGCGAGGTCGTCGCCGCCGAGGAGCTGCCGGGCGGTCGGGAGTAGCCCGTGCGCTTCCTGCTGACGCCCCGCTGGCTCGCCGGCCTCGCCCTGGCGGTCGCCTTCGCGCTCGTGTGCGTCTCCCTGGGCCTCTGGCAGTGGGACCGCCGCACGGCGCGGCACGCGGCCAACATGCTCATCACCGAGAACTACGGGCAGCCGGCGGCCGACCCAGCGTCCCTGCTGCCCCCCGGCGGTGAGCTCCTGCCCACGGCGGACGAGTGGCGGCCGGTGGAGGCCACCGGCCGCTACCTGCCCGAGGGCACCGTCCTCCTGCGCCAGCGGCCCCTCGACGGCACCAACGGCTTCCACGTGCTCGTCCCTCTGCTCCTCGACGGCAGCACGACGACCGCTGACGGGGCGACCGGTGACGGGCTGGGGCGGGCGCTGCTCGTCGACCGTGGCTTCCTGCCCTCCGGCGACGACGCCGGGGCCGTCGACGTGCCCCCGCCCCCGGCCGGGGAGGTGACGACCGTCGTGCACCTGCGCCCCGCCGAGGAGCCCTACGGGCGGGCACCGGCCGGGCAGACGCGCACGATCGACCCGGCGGGGCTGGCCGGGCGAGCCCCCACGAGCGGGGCCCTCGACGCCGCCGGGGCGCAGCTCGTCGGCGGCGCGTACGGCGTGCTCGCCGAGGAGGTGCCCGCGGCGTCCCCGGCGCCCCAGCTCCTCCCCGCCCCGCCCGTCGACGAGGGACCGCACCTGTCGTACGCCTTCCAGTGGTGGGTGTTCGCCGCCGGCGGCTTCGTCGGGTACGGCGTCGTCGCGCGCCGCCACGCCGCCGACCTGCGCGCCGAGGCCGCAGGCCCGGGGGCGGGCACG